>JBCCSG010000005.1:0-56000 GCA_039200565.1 Cyanobacteria bacterium P01_D01_bin.50
AGCGGGTGACCTCAACTTACTTTATATAGAGATATTAGAACACTTTTCACAAACTAATTCTCAAAAATTTAATACTTTAAGTTCTTGCTATAGGATTCTTTATTGATTTTTTTCACAACCTCGGTACAGCTTTTGTTAAAAGTTCTTTACCTCAAGGAACAATTATGGCTTTGCCACGCTGCACTTTCACTTAGTGCACCCAGAAGACATACGTTAATCAAAGCGGATTCCTATATAAAACTTACGCCTTGTTTTCTGAAAAAAACTTGTATTCAAAACACCTATATTTCCCCAAGCCCTCCATCAATTAAGAGCAAAGGAAAGCAGAAATTCCAGTGTCTAATTCAATAAGTACAGTTAGGGTCAAGTTTCATGCGTCTAGACTCAATCAAGACTCTCCCTTACATTATCTGTTATAGTCCCTATCAAAGTGATGACAGCAGTCTAGAGGGAGTTAAAAATTAATTTCCCAGGCATTCCTACATAGGTTATAACCGCAGCAAGTAAAATCAAAACTGAATCTAACAGACGCTTATCAACAAAACCTAAAGTAGGGTTAGCAATTAAAAATTAAAAATCATTTTTTTGATTTTTAATTTTTAATCCCCCTTGTCGATCAATTAGTTGGTAGTTTGTGCAGCTAGCATTTGCTTTAGCTTTTCTAACTCCGCAGCCCAACGAGGATCTGGACGAACCCCATCTGACGAAGAATCATTCGTACTGACATTTTCTTTAGAACCACCACCGCGACGAGATTTTTTAGATTTCTTACTAACACCAGAGTTACTAGAAGCTGCATGAGCAGGTGTTGATGCAGGTGTTTTAGAAGTTTGCTGTTCTTCTCCTTCCTCACTAGCCTTGGTACGAGGCAATGCTTTCTCCAACTTAATTGGAGAATCTTTAAACATATGACCGTTATATTTTTCAATTATTTGGTCAGCTTGTTCGTCATTATTTACAGTCAGAAAACCAAAACCACGGCATTTGCCAGTTTTACGGTCTTTGATTAATTTAGTAGTGATACTATTACCTTCTTCAGCAAAAATTGCTTGCAACTCCGATTTTTCTATTTCCTCTTTCGGCAAATTGCCTATGTATAGGCGAATGGACATGTATGTTCCTCCAATATAGTTAGATGAAGATGAGCCGGTTTAAAACAAAGACTTGGTTTTATGGATGACAGACTAATACAATTAACTAGCATTGTCGTGAACCATCTTTTTACTCCAAACTGTCAATCTTTACAACACAGTTTTTCCCCAAGCTGATTTCTTTATATAAAAGCGTACGCTCGGAAGCATAAACACCTTAATCTCAAAAATTATAAATTCTGCACTATACTTCTTGCAAAAAAAAACTTATTCAATGCTCTCTTATTATGAAGATTTAAACACCATTTCCTACAATATCATGGTATTCTGGGCACAGCTAGTTCAACACATACATTTCTAGCCCAGACTTTAGTGCATAGTAGCATACAATACATTTTTTTTGTGAAGCAGTCTTCTTTTAGAAACAAAAACCAGCCAACGGCTGGTTAATTTCCTGCTGTGTTGCAAGAAGGAAAGGGGGAAGTAACAGCGCAAGCAGCCTTATACATTAGCTATTTTTAAAGGCTTTTCTATTAGGGTTGCATCGCTTATTGTAAATAAAAGTAACAGCTATTGTTATTTTTTGCAACCTTTTTTTACATTTTGTTGAGATATCTCCCTACCTTGGGTTAAATGTTGAGCGATCGCTATTTAACCTGTCAAAATAATGTAAGTACCTGCAGCGAAAATAGCTACACTCAAAATAGCTGACCAAATGGGATGAGGACTATTGAGTGTTTTACCACTTTGAGTTTTTAGAGTTTGAATATCTAGCCAAGGTGTAGCGCCTCGTCTCAACCAGCCGGTAACAGAAACTGTTCTACCGATAAAATCTTGAGGATTGGCAGATTGCCCCAACCAGGAAATGTGATGTAATTTCACCAAACTATTGCCTACTTGGAGGATTAAGTCTTGTCCTAAATAGTTGCTGCAACCGCGGCGACCTAATAATTTACCCCTAAATTCTACAGGGGTACTATCTATGGGTAAAGTAGCTGGGTTTGCGAGTAATTCTGGCAAAGATTCTGAGGTTTGTAGAGTTTCGGTTTTGATATTAGGGAATAAGAAATTGATTCTGATTAAAATGCCGATGCTAAAACCAATAAGCATAAAACCTTGAGCGAATTGCCAATCGTCGTATATCCACTTGAGGTTAATTAAGTGCAGCGTAAATGCTGCGTGCCAAGCCAGCCAGAAAAACAATGCGAATGCCGTACCAATAAAAAGACCTAAAAAAGGAGCAGTTTGTAATAAAAATGGCTGGCGCTTCAACTTTAAAGGCTGCTGAGTTTCCAGGTATAATTCTGGCTCAACGTGCCAGTGGCGGGCTATTTTACACAATCTTTGTAAGCGCTCTCCCATCAAAGGATGGCTGTTATTAATTACAAACCATTGGCGATAGGGATTAAGATAATCCCACATTAATAACGATTCAAAAGTAGTGTTTGGAGCAAGACTACCCAACCATAAACTTTGTTTGTGACTAACTGGCATCAATAGGCTTAAACTTTCCAATTGCCAGGATGTAAGTTCAACCTTGAGGATATCGTCAGCATTACCAATAGCAATTTTGAGTAAAGCGCGAATCAATGCATTGGGGTTTCCGGTGACTTCTGCACCAATTCGATCGTTTAAATAAGTTCTGATGCGGGATAACCACAAACCAGTTCCCGTAAGCAAACACCAAATACCATAAACGCCATTACCGATAATTCCTACAACTGTACGTCCAATTCGGTTGGAGATATTATCGGCTTGTCTACAAATCAGTTGATACACTTGATAAACCGGAATTGCGATCGCCATGACTAAAGAAACGACAGTACAATCGATACGAGCAATTTGTCCCAATTGACAAGCAAAGATCGCGGCTATTTCATCATCCGCTAATTGTTCTAAAAGTCCCTGACTAACTACAATCCGAGCAGTGCGGGGTAAATGACCAAAAGTAAATGCAATTGGTGTTGCGATGGGTAAAATTCCTAAGGGAGGTAAACTCCTACCCCGCGGTTGACAGTAGCGTTGGAGTACCCGCACTGCTTCACGAGAATATGTGTTTAAAGATTCTCTTTTTAAAGTTTTTTTTCCGTAAAAATTACATAACAACCACTCGATTAACCAAGGTGAAACAACTAGTAATATCAAGAATATACCCAGGAGTAAGAAAGTAGGATTTTTGTATAACAACTGTATGGGTTCTAAAAATGGAAGCGCTACTAGAATATTGTTGATTAATTCCATTACTAGCTTCACCAGCGCTTCTACGAGAAAAAATAAAGTTATGAAGGTTCCAAATCCCACCAATCGCAAGCGAATAAAATTTCTTTTTGGTAGGGGTTGCCATACCTTCGCTCTCCTTCCTAACCGCCAATGAATATTCTCGTTTCTATTGTCACGTTTGGTTTTGATTGAATTTACAGATGCGATCCGATCGCCATGAGGTTTCTTTCTCCTTTTTGCAGCAGTTTCCTTTAAGGGAGAAGTATCTATCGCTTCGGAAGTTAAAAAGGATGGAGGTGGAGGTGGAGGAGTAGATAAAGAAATAAATGCTGTTTCGACTTCTTCATCTGGGGATTCAAAGGCAACAAAACCGGTAGAATCGGGTTCTGTATTTTTCTTGATATTTTGTTTTTTCAGTTGCTTTAAAGATTTTTCTGCCCACTGTTGAACTTGAGAACGATCGCTTTGGATGAGAGATTCACACAGTGCGATCGCCATGGAGATTTCGCCGCTTCTAGAATAAGCTACTACTAAACCAATTTGGGCTTGTAAGCTTTGATGAGTATCATCATCTCTAGCTGCAACATCTTCTAAGATGATTTTTGCCGTAGGGTAATCTTCTTCTTTAAGGGCAGCTAAGCCAGCCTTCAAAGATGCTTTGGAATCTGAAGACATAAATATTCTTTCACCAAGCGCCTGCTTGAAAATACTTACATTATTGGTTTAATTTTTTAGTTATAAATGTACTTAATATGCTAAAAAATATTCTAAAAAAAGGGTTGAGGGAATAGTGAAAAGAAAGATTTTATTCAAACATTTTCTTTTCTGACCAGAATAATTTATTCACAGCAAGAGTTTCAGTTTTTTCGATCGAAATTAAGCATACTATGTACTGAAGAACCATTTTTTTATCCATGCCGTACAACCAATTTAACTTACATAAATTCATAAATACTAAAATTATAGCCAGACGGGCTATACAGCCCGTTGATGGCAAGTTTTCTGTGGCAACTGCTGACAATTAGGAAGTTGTTGAGTGTCCAGATACGGGAGCTATAGCATTTAATTTTAATTCTGGATGGTCTTGTTGTAATTGATTCGTATTCCATTCATTACGAAATAGTAATACTGGTCTTCCCATACTGTCTTTCATGGTAGTAGTGTTAAATAAACGTCCCATTTTTTCCAATACTTCCCAACCGCCTTCTACCCAACGAGCAACGCTGTAGGGCAAGTATTCTAAACGAGTTTCTACACCATACTCGTTTTCCAAACGGTACTGTACCACCTCTAACTGTAACTGACCGACTGCGGCCAAAACTGGATCGCGTTTGGATTCATCAACGAAGTACATAATTTGCACCGCTCCTTCTTCGCGCAATTCCGTTACACCCTTCTGGAATTGCTTAAATTTTGAAGGATTGGGATTTCTGAGAATAGCAAACAACTCCGGTGAAAAATAGGGAATACCCTCATATTCTAATTTTTTACCAGTGTAGATTGTATCGCCAATTGCAAAAACACCGGGATTATTCAATCCTATAACATCCCCCGGATACGCTTCATCAATGGATGCTCTTTCTTGAGCAAATAATTTTTGCGGACGAGATAAACGCACGTTTTTACCAGTACGGGCGTGATTGACTGTCATATCTTTTTCAAAACGACCAGTACATACACGGATAAATGCTACGCGATCGCGATGTTTTGGATCCATGTTTGCTTGCAGCTTGAACACGAAACCAGAAAAATCCGGGTAAGTCGGAGGGATTAAACCGGCGCTACTGGCGTGAGAACCGGGCTTGAGGGCATATTGGAGAAAATTCTTGAGAAATAATTCTACACCAAAATTGGTCATCGCAGACCCGAAAAAGACCGGGGTCATTTTACCTTGATGTATCAACTCTATATCTAATTCTGGTCCTACCCCATCTAAAAGTTCTATATCATTTTTGAGTTGATGATAAAGGTCTTGTTCTAAAAGTTCTTCTATTTTGGCATCGCCTAAATCAACTACTGTATTTGCCGCTTCCTTGCTACCGTGGGCGCTTCTTTCAAACAAATGTATTTGTTGCTCTTGACGATCAAACACGCCTTTAAAGCGATCGCCCATACCAATAGGCCAATTTACTGCATAAGTTTGTAAATTTAATTCTTGCTCAATTTCATCCAAAAGTTCTAGAGCTTCTCTTCCGGGACGATCGAGTTTATTTACAAATGTAAAAATTGGAATACCCCGCATTTTACACACTTCAAATAATTTTCGCGTCTGGGGTTCCAAACCTTTGGCTACGTCAATCAACATTACTGCATTATCGGCAGCGCTAAGAGTACGATATGTATCTTCACTAAAGTCTTGGTGTCCGGGAGTATCTAATAAATTTATTTGACAATTTTTGTACTCGAATTGCAACACCGTGGAAGTAATAGAAATACCCCTTTGCTGTTCCATTGCCATCCAGTCAGAAGTTGCTTTTCTTTGTGCCCTTCTAGCTTTTACAGAACCTGCTTCGTGAATTGCACCTCCGTACAAAAGTAATTTTTCTGTCAGAGTAGTTTTACCAGCATCAGGGTGAGAAATAATGGCAAAATTGCGACGACGTTCAACTTCTTCGTAAATTTCCTTCTCAAGTTCAGTTGACATAAGGTATTTGTTTGATTGTATTCTAACTAAAACTTAGTTTTTCCAGTTAAGCGCGAGTCTTTTAATCTTAAGACAACCATCAAGGTCATAAGTTCGTTATATAATCCAAAAGCTCGACATCAGGGAGTAAAAAATGTACGACACCGACAGTAGAAAGCTTTTATCAGCACTGTCTCACGGAGCAATTTTTTTGAGCTCTACAGTTATATCTATTGCCGTTCCCATTTTTATACTTTTTACCACTGAAGATCCAGTTGTAAAGGGAAACGCTAAAGAAGCCATCAATTTCCATTTAAATGTTTGGCTCTGTGGATTTATTATCGGAGTGCTGGTTTGGCTTACTCTTGGCTTGCTGGTACCTTTAGGAGGTGTATGGTTCGTCGTCCATTGGGGACTCACTATCTGGGCACTTTTTCATGTTTTAGGAGAATCGGATAAGCCTTTTCGCTATCCCTTCATATTTAGAATCGTTTAGTAAAACTGTTTACTAAGGAATAACCAATTAAAGATTACGATACAAGCTTCTCACTTGCACAACTCACACTTCATTTTCTTCCAGACGTTGCTCCACCTTCTACAAAATCTCTTGATTCATAAGGTAACGTCTTCTCTACTTCCCAAAAAATATTTCCGATAATCCCTTTGGGCATGCGCCGAACGCTCTTGAAGTTCTTTTCACCTTATGCATATAAATAGACATATTACAAGCAAAAAAGTCTAACTATTCAGCAAAAATACTTTACCTAATTTTACAATCTAATTGTTGCTGCTACTTACAGGTCGGAGGTCAACCGCTTGCCTTCGTCAAAATAAATATATAGTTATATACAATTTTATTTATTATTTATGTATTCTCGATTTTCTCAGAAAAAAAATTTAGATAACTGTTAATCGCAACATTACAAGTTATTACAATTGATTGACCAAATTATTATCTACCCCGATTAAGTTCAATTTTAATGGTACGTTTCCACAGTTATTTAAGTAATATTTTCATGCATAACTTGGACGGTCTTCTATAAGATAAACGTACAGCTAGCGGTAAAATACAAAATTGCCCCACAGCATTGCAGACAGTAGGGCATAGGACAGTTAAGCGCTGTTTTTAGTTTGTCCTTTTCAAGTTAAACTTTGCCCTCAGTTTGTGACGCTTTGAATTGTGTCCATGAAAGTTTTATTCAGTATTTGACATTCCCCGGTCTAAAAGACACGGGGATTCTCAGTTCACCCTTCGGGTTCAGCAGTTACTCCAGGGGAGACCCCAAGACCGTACTGCTTCACCGTCGCAACTTGCGAGGGCCTTGGTTTCCCCAGGAAAAGTAGAGGTTCCTACTCCCTGAGCGTTAATTCGGGAATGCCCTTCCCTACTCACGGTACACAGAATTTGTTTTTTTATTTCACAGACCTCTTAATCGTCAGATTAGATTACGCAGTATATCGTTCAAATACGCTTATTACGTCGTCTGCTTATCTTAAAATACTAACATATTTATGGCAGTATAAACCTGCCAACTCGCTTTCATCTGGGCTCTTTAGACAGGGAGTTTTCAGCATCTTTTCTGATAAAAACTATGTTTCCAACTCATCGTCCCCGTCGTTTACGTAGCCATGCTCAATTACGCCGGATGGTAAGTGAAACAGTATTGACTATAAACGATTTAACTTACCATCCTAAAGACGCAGTACGATGGCTAGCATAAGTTAGAAACAACGCAAAATTTAAACATCATCAATAATCATGTCTCGATGTAAACTTTTATGTCAAGACTATTCTACTAATAGTTAGTATTTACGCACTAGTTATATGTAAATAAAAACAAATCCGATGGCAATTCCAGGATTAATAAGCTTTAGCAGAAGAAAAATACGCGATTATGCCCATAGCTGCATTTAATACATCTACCTTTTTGCAGAAATTAAATATAAAAAAACTTGTAGAAAATAGTAAATCATTGCATTATAGTTAGATTGTCATACGGGTATACAATAGCTTATAAAATAAAGTAGTTAACAAATCATTTTCAGTTGGCATTTTTACGTCAATTGATTTAATAAATCCAATTAATGAGTTTAAAAAAGGGAGCATTGCGATATGGATATGCAAGTCCTGAGAGAACGTGCTGGACTCAGCCGTGCAGAGGTTGCCTTCAGGCTTGCAATCAGTGAGACAAGCGTTCGCAACTGGGAAGCAGGGCGAACTGAACCAACTATGACACCGAAAAAATACTGGGATGCGTTACGCCTGTTAAAATGTACGCCAGAAGAGTTGGCACAAGCAAGCGAAAAATCAATTAATCAAAGGCATAAGCGTAAACCAGGAAGGCCAAGAAGGTTCCCAGAAAATCAACTTCCTACAGTTTCTGGAACAAGTGAGTCTGAGAAGAGCGTAACTCAAGTTAATACTCTAGAAGATTCAAAAGTTTATTTTAATCACTAAACTGTATAGTTAGGTGTTAGAAACTGGTACTTTTACAAAAAACTTTTTACTTATTATTATTTGTGAAAGAAATAACATAAAGATTAGTTTACTACCTCCTATATTTACTGTATTTAGTGTAATAACCTGCCAAGCAGGGCTTTTATTGTTGGCGACAAAACTACTCTGATTGCAGTTCCAAATTATCTCCAGCCTTGTAGTTTTAGGAATACGGGGGCTGGAGTTCTTTAATATATTTGATTGTTCAGCGACAAAAATGTCAACTTATACCAAATCCGGTTGATTACTTACTATATAACCCTATTGAAAAGATGGCGGTTATTACCGAAGAACGAGTGAATACTCATTACTTATTATTCATTACGAAGAGGGCGAACCCAGCAACAGATATGGTAACTGTTTAACCGGAAATAATATTAGTGGATTACTTAAGATTTTTTTCGTAGCAACTTAATATTGCTGCGATCTCAAGTTTGAGATTAATTACGAGGGACTAACGATACAATTTTTTTGTAAATGCAGGCTTAAATCCAATCGTAATCTGCTTAGATTAACATTTTTGAAAAGGTGGTGTTATTAGTTAGCTATTCTATTTATTCTCTCCAAGAGAACGATCGGTAGTATTTGTACTTGAAGGAAGCGACTAAAACTGGTATGCATGTTGTGCAACATGTAGAGTTAATACTGGTTTGAGGTTAAACTATAACCTTCTACAGAGAAAAAATTCTATACTTCAAAACGGTACAGAAGTTTGGCATTCTTACACAACTCGTGCTGTATTGACCGTATTTTTTTGCGGAGACGCGATAAGATTCACTCAACAATATTTGTAAATTTTGATTGGTAAATTTTGTTCTAATGGCAGAAACACTATTTTTCAATGCTTTACGGGAAGCCACTGACGAAGAAATGGCGCGGGATAAAACCGTAATGGTACTTGGTGAAGATGTAGGACATTATGGTGGTTCCTACAAAGTGACTAAAGATTTATACAAAAAATATGGCGAACTTAGAGTCTTAGATACACCTATTGCCGAAAATAGTTTTACAGGATTGGCTATTGGTGCTGCAATGACGGGGTTAAGACCGATAATTGAAGGCATGAATATGGGCTTTTTGTTGCTAGCCTTCAACCAAATATCCAATAATGCTGGGATGTTACGCTACACTTCCGGCGGTAATTTTAAAATTCCTTTAGTAATTAGAGGCCCCGGTGGAGTTGGAAGACAACTAGGTGCAGAACATTCACAACGTTTGGAAGCTTATTTTCAAGCGGTACCGGGGTTAAAAATTGTCGCTTGTTCCACACCTTACAATGCTAAAGGTTTATTAAAATCAGCTATTCGGGATGATAATCCAGTATTGTTCTTTGAACACGTACTGCTTTACAACTTAAAAGAAGATTTACCAGAAGAAGAATATCTATTGCCATTAGATAAAGCAGAAATCGTGCGTAGCGGTAAAGATGTGACAATAATTACTTACTCGCGAATGCGCCATCACGTGATGCAAGCCGTGAAGGCTTTAGAAAAAGATGGTTTCGACCCAGAGGTGATTGATTTACTTTCTTTAAAACCTTTAGATTTTGATACCATTAGTGAATCTATACGCAAAACACACCGAGTCATAATTGTTGAAGAATGTATGAGAACTGGGGGTGTAGCGGCAGAAATTATTGCTTCAATCAATGAGCGCTTATTTGATGAATTAGATGCGCCGGTGCTGCGACTTTCTTCCCAGGATATTCCCACACCTTACAACGGTAGCTTGGAACGATTGACTATTGTTCAACCAGAGCAAATTGTCGAAGCAGTAGAAAAAATGGTTACTGCAAGGGTTTAGAACAATGGGTATTGGGCATAGCTCTGGGAGTTAGGAGTTAGGAGTTAGGAGTTAGGAGTTGGGAGTTAGGAGTTGGGAGTTAGGAGTTAGGAGTTAGGAGTTAGGAGTTAGGAGTTAGAATTTCTCCCCACCTCCCCATCTCCCCATCCCTTTATCTCCCCATCTCTTAATGCCCCATGCCCAAACAATAGTAGAATAAATAGCTTTTAACTCATAACTGATAAAGAAACGCTATTATAGCCTTTGTCGCGCGTCACGGGGGATGGTATGCCAAAACAACAACAGCAATTGCTATTAGGTTTAATTTTAGTAATGGTGATTGCCGCAGTGACGGTAATTGCTACAATTCCAGTGCCTTTGGGGCTAGATTTACGGGGAGGTTCGCAACTAACTATTCAGGTTAAGACGACTCCAGAAATTACACAAATAGGCGAACGTGAATTGGAAGCAGTACAAACAGTTCTCGGCAATCGAGTCAATGGATTGGGAGTTTCCGAACCCGTTATTCAAACCGCAGGGACTGATAAAATTTTGATTCAGCTTCCTGGAGTTGATAATCCAGAACAAGCCGAACGAGTTTTGGGTGGTACGGCACAATTAGAGTTTATGACTCAAAAGCAGAACACAGAAGCTCAACTTTTTGCTTTACGAGCTAATCGCGAACAACTCAAAGCAAGACAAGAAGAGTTACGTTCAGTTGAAGATAAAGATAAAGCTGCAATTGAAAAAAATCAACAAGAACTGAAAACTAATCAAGAGGCGATCGCCGAATTATTTGCAAGTGTAGATCCGCCGCTTACAGGTACATTTTTAACTAATGCCACCCCTTATAGCCCCCAACAAGGTGCGGGTAGTTGGGCTGTAGGGCTCCAGTTTAATCAAGAAGGTGGCAGACTTTTTGCCGATTTAACTAAAAATTTAGCAGGTACTGGACGCAGTATTGGTATTTTTCTTGATAATGAATTAATCAGCGCTGCTTCTGTAGCAATCACCTACGCGAACACGGGAATTACCGGTGGTAGTGCTGAAATTTCCGGTAGTTTTACAGCCCAGGATGCTCAAGATTTAGCGGTACAGTTGCGCGGTGGTTCCCTACCGGTACCCATAGAAATTGTAGAAAATCGTACAGTCGGTGCCACATTAGGTAGAGATAGCATCCAACGCAGTATTTATGCAGCTGTTGGTGGTTTGATTTTAGTATTAATATTTATGGTGGTTTACTACAGACTACCGGGAATAATTGCCGATTTAGCTTTGATAATTTATGCTCTTTTGACTTGGGCTTGTTTCGCTTTGCTTGGCGTAACTTTAACCCTACCCGGTATTGCCGGTTTTATCCTGAGTATTGGGATGGCGGTTGATGCAAATGTACTAATTTTTGAACGCACGCGGGAAGAATTACGGGCTGGTAAATCACTTTATCGTTCTGTTGAATCTGGTTTTTTCCGAGCATGGTCTAGTATTTTAGATAGTAATATCACAACACTAATTGCCTGCGCAGCGCTGTTTTGGTTAGGATTTGGCTTAGTCAAAGGCTTTGCCGTAACTTTGGCTGTAGGGGTAGCAGTTAGTATGTTTACAGCAGTAACTTGTAGCCGCACGTTAATGTTTATAGCAATCAGAATTGATTCAATACGCAAACCAGAACTTTTCTGCCCCAGCCTGTCAACTTCAAATAAGGCACAGGTGGCGAAATGAAAATTAGTGTTAATAAATCGCGAACTTTGTGGTGGGCTGTTTCTGGTGCTATTATCTTGGCTGGCATCATCTCCATGGTGGTTTCTTGGCAAAGTGAGATTGGCGCACCGCTACGTCCTAGTTTGGATTTTATCGGCGGTACGCGGTTGCAGTTTGAACGAGATTGTAGCTTGCCAAATAACTGCGATGAAGAAATTGATATCAACGTAGTCCGAGAAGTTGCCGCATCACAGGAATTAGCCGATAGCAGTATCCAATTGATCGCCGACAGAGAAACTGGTAAAAAAAATGGCGTATTGATTCGGACTAAAGAATTAAAAGTTGAAAAGCGCACGCAGTTGGAAAGTGCTTTAAGTGAAAAAATCGGTACTTTTGACCCAGCAAAAAAACAAATTGATACTGTAGGACCAACATTAGGTAGACAATTATTTAACACCGGTATCACTGCCTTGATTGTGGCATTTTCAGGTATTGTAATTTACCTATCTATTCGATTTCAGTTGGACTACGCAGTATTTGCCATCGTCGCCACTTTTCACGACATTTTAATGACAGCAGGGATTTTCTCGATATTCGGATTGCTATTTGGTTTAGAAGTAGATAGCTTATTTATTGTTGCTTTACTTACCATTACCGGTTTCTCAGTTAACGATACTGTAGTAATTTACGATCGCATCCGCGAAACTCTCAAAGTAAATCCCGATAGTCCCATAGTTGAAATTGTAGACAATGCAGTCAATCAAACCTTAGCGCGGTCAATAAATACCACGCTGACAACTTTACTATCATTAATTGCAATTTTTCTATTTGGTGGTGAAACCCTCAAAAACTTTGCTTTAGCCCTAATTATTGGTTTTACTGCGGGAGCCTATTCCAGTATTTTTATCGCCAGTACGTTACTAGCTTGGTGGCGCGAGCGTCAAGAAACATCCAAACCTCCTGGTAACAGCGAACAATTAACAGCCAACAGTTAGTACCACCGGAGTTAGGAGTTATGAGTATAGGAGTTATGAGTTAGGAGTTAAAAGTAAGAGTTACTACCTTGGAACTAATCGATTAACTATAAAAATTTCTCCCCCTTCGGGTTGCGCCACTTGCTACAAGTCGGGGAACCCGCCCAACGCAGTGGCTTACCATCTCCCCCTCTCCCATGACTAATTCCCAATGCTTATGGCTCAAATAGAACAACCGTCATCTGATTCATCTTTTATTCGGCAGGTGGAAAAACTGCATAGGCTTACGGTTTACGTTAGATGGTTGCTAGTTGTGTTTCTATGGCTGACATTAGCCCCTTTGTGTTTGTGGGATTTACGTGTAGAAATTGAGTTGTGGCAAGAGTATTTTACTTGGTCTGCGCTGCGATACGGTCTAATGTTTCATCCTTTTGCTGCTCTCGGACTTAGTTTATGTATTGGTCTAACTCTTAGTGTTTTAATTTGGCAAAGTCGTAATATATTAGTCGGCATGCCAGTCTCAGAAAAGCAGCGCCTAGAAAAGCAGGTTCATCGCATCCGCCAACAAGGTTCTTCTCATCCTTTGTGGAAATGGATTTGTGATGAGAAACTTACGTCCTCTTCCTAAAATGCTCTCAACGGTAAAATATTTATTCTTAATTTGAATTACAATATGTTAACTTTTTTGTATTTTTATAGAAAAATTGTAACAGTTGTGTTGTACGATTAGGACTTACGCGAAAAGAGAGAAATATATAGTTTTCCAGATTTTTGTATATCTCCAGCCCCCCGATTCTTTGGGGGGCTTTGCGTAAGTCATAAAAAGGTTGGTATATCTACAACAACAATATTTTTATCTGGGTAACGTAAAGATGAACAATTCTCAGATTTTATTTAGTGATGCAAAGTCGGAAATCGACATGCGGCAACTGCAAGAATTATTTTCTAAAGGTGCTTTTTGGGCAAAAGAGCGCAATATAGAGGATTTAACAGAAGCAATCAAAAACAGTGAACCAGTTATTGCTGTATGGAATAAACAGCAACTAATTGGTTTTGCCAGAGCAACAAGTGACGGTATTTATCGTGCTACGATTTGGGACGTTGTAATCCACCCAGATTTTCGTGGATCTGGACTAGGTAGTAAATTAGTGGAAACGGTTTTGAGTCACCCCCGGATGAGTCGCGTAGAACGCGTTTACTTAATGACTACTCACCAACAGAAATTTTACGAAAAAATCGGTTTTGAGCAGAATACGTCCACCACAATGGTGATATACAACCGCTCAAACTTGTCTAGTCTTAGTGCTGCAACTCAGCTTCAGGAATCCCTAAAGGGATAGAAATTTGTAACCTGGAAAGATTTTCATTTATATTGGTTTTGGGATAGGAAACAATTTCAATTTTTCCTCCCATTACTTCCAGTAAAGTTTGATTGAGTAGTAACTTCATTCCTGTTTGAAGGAACTGATTTTTTAGCTCGTCTGTTTCTTCGGTTTCTTCTGACTGAATTAAATCTATGGGTTCCCTAGAAGAAATAGCTTCTGTGGGTACATCTAACCAAATACAAACAACATTACTCTTATAGTTGGCTTTGGTAGAGATTCTTATCTTACCTTCTTCCATTTGAGATATAGCAGCATCTACCAAGTTTACTAATATTTGTTTTAACCAACGTCGATCTGCCAAAACATAAATTTCTTCCCTTGGTTGGATCACCTCAAATGGAAAATTACGGTTTTCAGCAAGCATATAAGTTAATTCATAAACTTGCTGTAAAATACTACTTAACAAGCTAGATTGAATATCTAATTTACTATTGCCATGTTCGGCTCTAGCAACATGAAGAATTTCATCAATAAGATTTAATAACTTTAAAGCTCGTTCGTGAGCTTGTTTGATAAATTCTCGCTCTTCTTCTGGATTTTCACATAAATCCGATAAGATTAATTGATGCAACCCAATCAAACCATTGAGTGGCGATCGCAATACGTGAGTAGTACGAGCCAAAAAACCGGTTTTAAACTGACTCATTTCCCGCGCCAGATGGTAAGCCAGTTCGATTTCTCTCATTCGTTGAGATAACGCTGCGATATCCTGCTGATTTTCTTCTGCCGATACCCTCAAAGACGAATTAGAAGAAGCTTTTAATTTTAGCAATAGCCAGCAAATACCCATTCCTAACGCTAATCCGGCACAAAAATATACCAAGTTATTCAAATCCATAGTTTTTTGCTAAATTTCAACTTCTTAATTAATTACAAAAGTACACTACTCAGTTCATCACATCTTTAGATAGATTAATTGAGCAATATCACAGTTATATCAAGTCCGCCGCAATTTCTCATAAATAAAGAAGCAGCAGACGCACCCGCCTCAGACAACTCTCCCTCGTAATTTTTACTGCGGGTTCGGCTTTATTACTACTTACAAGTTGTTACGAATTAATCGAAGTGAGAAAAAATCAGCGGTGGGCTAAACTTTTTGAAGTGATAGGATTAAACGCGATTCGCCATTTTTATAGCTTCGATTATTTTAATCAAAGTTTTACTTTAAAACCAAAATTGGTGTAGGAGAAAAAGCAATCATGACTTACACCTGAATTGACGAAAATATTTTTGCTTGTTGGGCTGGTGGATTCAACGGTTCACTGTTTGCTTTTGTTAGTCTACTTTTATGGTTCCTGGTTGCTTATCTTATGTACCGCCAACGTTGGTCTATTAAAGTATGAATTAGGCAGTTATTTTTATTCTAAATTCACTGCGCCTTGACGCAAAATCTGCCATTTTCCCCCATTCCACTTAGCAACAGTAGAAGGAATACCCATCCCAGGCTTTTGACGATTGTATCCACTTGTCTCCAAAGTGAGTACATCGGGAAACTTTGCCTCAATTTCTGCCATTGTCTGCAAGGCAGGCTGTCCCGATAAATTAGCACTAGTAGTTGCAAGGGGACCAGTTTGGGCTAAAATACTGCAAGCAATATCACTTTGGGGAACTCTGACACCAATTGTAGTAGGATCTTTAGGATTCATGCATGATGGCACTTTCGCTGAAGCTGGCAATACCAAAGTCAGCGCTCCCCCCCAGTATTTATCCGCAAAAGACTGCCAAATTTCATACTCTTCTTTACTACCTTTCACAAAGTTCCAAATTTGCCCTGAGTTAGCAGCCATAAGAATTAGCGGCTTGTCCGGACTGCGTTTTTTTACTGTAAAAATTAGTTCTGCATTTTCGGGTTTTGCTGCGAGGGCGGGAACGGTATCTGTGGGAAAGCTAACTACTTTACCTTTTCTAACTCCCGCGACCAACTCGGCAATAGAAACCTGTGTCATTTTAGTTATTAGTTGTTAGTTGTTAGTATAAAATTTATTATTTACTCCTCATCACCAGTTCCGGACCCTCTTTGATTATTAGCTTACATAACCTGAGTTCTGGAAACAAAAATAAGTTCTGTGCTTTTCAAAATAAATTTCATTCAGTCTAAAATTTGCTATAGTACAAATGCATTTATAAGTATGAAGGAATTGCTATGAGTCAATCTGTTTTTCCCAATTTAGTTACTAACGACATTGAGTCAACTATATCTTGGTATCAACGAAATCTAGATGCCAAAACTAAGATGAGTTTACCAAGTAAGACTAATCCACATAAAGCCTGCTTTGCGACTATCAGCGTTGCAGGTAATGATATTATGCTTCAAACAGTTGAAAATATCGAAGATAAGTATCCTAGTCTTAAAGGTAAAATTTATATAGGTTACAGTGTAGCTCTCAATTTACAAGTAACCGATGCACAAGCTATTTACGATAGTCTCACTGACACATCAGAGGTCGTAGCCGAACCAATGGATACCTTTTACCAGATGCGTGAGTTTACTATTAAAGATCCAAATGGTTATATATTAACTGTTGCTAGCCTACTTAATTAATAACCCCAGTTACGGTTTATTAAACAGGACTAAGGCTGCGCGTCACAAGATCCTGGTTGGTGCCGTACACTCACCGTCTTATTATTGGGTTAAAAATTAGTGAGTGTACGAGCACCCTACGAGAAAAATGTGCCAGTTGCATAAGTCCTATTAAATACAAAATTTCTATTTAATGCCATTGTTAACCATAAATTGGTGCTTGAAAAAGCACAAACACCACCTGAGCTATTTGACCAAAAAAGAAACTGGATAGAAGCACCATTATTCATTTATGGATAAGATAAAACAATTGTGCCCTTCGGCTTCAGCACAAGGCATAAAAAGTCATTATTTCAAGCCTCATTATTTATTTATGGGGATTTGAATTTTGTTCGCCGAAGGTGTTCGTGTAGGGTATTTTGAATTTTGAATTCGGAGCGAAGCGACGTGACTTTTGCCTTCCCACTCATGGGCTGTTCCTAGCTTTTATAGGCAAGTGCAAAACGTTCAATTCCGGCTAAATCGGGATAAATTTCAATTTTGTGATAACTACCGTGCGATAACAGCATTTGATTTACTTTGTCTGCTTGTCCTGCCATCATTTCAACCAACCATATCCCACCAGGTTTTAAATAATCGGATGAAGTTTCTATCAAATGGCGGATACATTCTAAACCATCACTTCCACCATCTAAAGCTAGATGCGGTTCGTGTTTAAATACTTCCGGTTGCAGTTCGGGTAGGGTACTTGTAGGAATATAAGGAGGATTGGATATCATACCGCTAAATTCACCTTTAAGAAAATCTAACGGTTCCCACCAAGAACCTTGGTAAAATTCAATGTGTTTGGTAAAACCGTAACGTTCGGCGTTGAGACGAGCAATAGAAAGTGCTTTTGAGGAAAAATCTACAGCATGGATTCTTGCACCACTAAAGGCACCACACAATCCTAAAGCTATTATTCCACTTCCAGTACCCAAGTCCGCCCAATGCCCTTGCTGTATTTCCGGGTTGTCAGCAGTGGCGGCGATCGCCAGATCGATCAAGGATTCGGTTTCGGGTCTAGGAATTAAAACGTTCTGTGAAACTGTAATATTAAAATGTCGCCAAGGAGTAACTTTTGTAATGTATTGAACTGGAAGGCTTTCCCTTAGTCTTTGTTGCCACAGTACTGATAATTCTTGTAGAGGTAATTTTAGTTGAATTTCAGATCTGTCTTTAAAAGAACCCAAACGTAACGCCAAACTATCTAATCCAGCTATTTCCTGTAGCAGCCAATCGACCTCAAACTCCGGGACATTAGCGGATACAGCAGCGGATATGGCCGCATCTCGCCAGGAAGATAGTTCTGAACCAGAAACTTGTAACTGCTGCTTATCCGCCATGTCTCAAGAGTATATAAGGTTAGATGTACTATTTCTTCGGTGCTGTAGTTGTATTTTGCTTGGGAAGTTTCTGAATATATTGTCTAGCTTCTGGGCCAGGCCAAAATTGTACTTTCGAGAGCCAAGGATCGTTTTTCTCTTGCAAAGTACTAAGTATCCCGTCTACATCTACTACCTGAATATCAGCCTTGGGAAATTTTGGCTTTACTTGGTTTAGCAGATTTTTAGCATCTTGCATACTTAAGAACAAAGGAACTACTTCTTGTTCAGATTTTTGATCTCCAAGCTTAATCGGTACATAGCTTTTATCTGGTGCAAACCGGACGATAAAAACAGGTACGCTTCTAAACTGTTTCACTTGTTGACCGCTTTTTTTCAATAAATCCATAGCCCCTTTTACTTCCCTTTCAAGGGGTTTAAATGCGAATAACAAGCGGTTTGGCTGATTTTTAGTTTTCTGCAGTTGCTGAAAAATGACTCCTAAAGGTACGGGGGTTACTTGAAGGCTTTTCACCATCTGAGTCATTTTAGGATCTTTACCTTTGGCACTCTGCAATTCGGAGATAAAAGCTTGGGCTTCTTGTTGACTCATGTAAACACCAGTCACCGAACCACCAGCTTGCTTACCATTTTGCTCCGGAAGAGGACGACTCAACGGCAATCCCTGGGGATTAGTAATCAAAAATACTGGTATGTTGTCGAGCTTAGTTTTGATTTGTTGTTCTGAGAGTGCGATTACTGGGGCGATTCCGCTTGTAACAGTTGCTAGCATAGTACTCCCCATTAAACCTAATGTTGCTCCCCAGCGAACTAATGATTTCATGACTTCTCCTAGCATCAATATTTCAATAAAGTCGAGACCTATCGGTAAGCTATGAACCGACTTTTTACAGTTATAGTCTCTTCGAGAGTTTTTCTGACTGTGCTAATTGCCTATGTGCCCTGTTTGTCCAATATTCAACTGAACTACAAGACGGGATACCTGTATAGACGTATTGAAAACAGAAAAGCGAAAAGATTTCCAGTCGTAAGGATAATATCAATTGCCATTTTATTGCTTTTCTTAAATAATGTTGACGCTATTGAAAAAAAAATCGTTCCAGATCGATCCTATTTAAATGTACTTTTTTTGACGTAATTCTCCAAATAAATAATTGATCTAAAACATTCTGATTATCCTTGATAATGATTTATTTTAAAGGTTTTCTCAATAATAAGTGTTTATTATTTACAGTATAAACACTTATCTATGTTAAATATTTTCTACTATCAAATACTTAATTTACAGCAAAATAATAATTGGAGAAAAGTTGTTCAATTTTATAATTTTGACAACAGAAAACTTAGAATCCCTAAAAATTCACAGTTCTTCTGAAGGTTTAATATCATAATATTTTTTAATCGGGATGACAGGATTCGAACCTGCGACATCCTGCTCCCAAAGCAGGCGCGCTACCAAGCTGCGCTACATCCCGGACAATTCAAATTTTTGACTGTATTATTCCCATAGTATCACATTTAAGCTAATTGTGGCAAATTAACTATTGGAGAATAAAGTAAATTTGCCTCCTCGCCTTTCTTGTACTAGTGGCATTCCGCGCATATTTATAGCGCGGATTTTCACTTAATCTTGGATTAACATAAGTTTGCTATATACAAGCTTGGGAGCGGGAAGTTTATGTAAATACAAAAATTTAGGATTAGTGAGGATACCAAAACATACCTTTTATGCCTTCTGGATCGGGCATAAAGCCGAGATGTCGGTAGAAATCGACAACATGGGGATCGGCAAAAAGGGTGACATTGCTAATTTCTTCACTTCTAAGTTTTTTGAGTACGTATTTCATTAATGCCTTACCCATTCCTTTCCCTTGAAAGTCTGGATGAACCACTACATCCCAAATAGTGGCATTAAAGGCATGATCTGAGGTTGCACGGGCAAAACCAACGAGTCTCCTTCTATTTCCCCGTACTTGCCACATGGTAGCTACGAGAAAACTATGCTCGATGGCTTTTTTGACTTTTCTTAAAGGGCGACGAGACCAACCTACCGCGTCACAAAGTTCTTCTAACTCATATAAGTCAATTTCTCGCTCCGTGCTAAAAACTATGCGATCGGTACTACGATGGTCGTTTTTTCCATCAGAAGTAGCGGTATGTTCTTCAAACCCATGAGTCGTTTTAGTTGTCACGACACCATCATTAGTATTAAACCAAGTTTTCCAAAAACCCATGCCAGCCTGGTTCGGGTAGTATAACTTAATTGGTTGCCACGTTTGTATGACGTGGGTATAAATCACGTTTACCGTAGCTAACTCTCTATAAAATTCTACACTAACGGACAGAGTTAAGCGTTTGTGAAATTTAATAGATGATCGGAGCTAACCTAGAAACGTGTTTAACATCAATTATTTTCAACTTTAGCATCTTGTTGACAGAGAAAGCGGAAAATTTAACTAAAAGCTACCTTAATATCTGAGAATCAATTGTACATAACACTGTCTTAAAATCTTGAGGCATGGCTATAGCTTTTTTTACTTACGGTCACAAGAGTATTAATTTTAACAACAGCAAGTGAGTCTTAGATTAAAAAATGGCTTCTGGTTTAAAAACATCAACGCTGGAACTCCTCAAACGCTTTAATAAGTCGTTTCCCCAGTTTTACGAGCAATTTGTCAGCAGTGAGATTCAATTACAAAATTTGCGGCTAGCCTATCGCCTCTACAAAACCAGACGTGCTGTTATCGAACTGAAACCCGAAGGCGGTAAAAGTGCTTTGCATTTCGCCTACCGCAATCAGTCTTTTCTTCTGAGCGATATTTTTGGGGTCCTTGCAGCTTACGGACTTACAATTCACAGTTTAAGTTTATATGGGCAAATCAAGCCGCCAATGCTGGTTTTTATTAAATTACTTGTATCTCGTGGTGGTAAACCCCTTTCAGAGAAAACTGCTGAAAACGTGCGTCGTGCAATTCGTGAAGCCTTGGGGGGGCGCTTCGAGGTAGAAGAGATGCTAGCAGTAGAATTTAATCTAGACGCTGGATTAGAAAAAGTCGAAACCGAGTTTTATGTAGATCCAGTTTTTCATTTACCAGCTTTAGTGATTGAAGCTGATAACCAACCGGGATTATTCTATAAGATAATGTATGCTATGTGGCTCGAAGACTTGCTAGTAGTTAATGGGAATCTTCTGGTTTGGCGAGGGCGAACGCGTTTAATTCTTTATTTATTGGGACCAAACGAAAGCTTAATTCCGGAATATTTGGGTCATAAAATTGCCGAAAGCGTCCGTGGAAGATTTCTTGGTATATGAATATCTGATTTCGGTTGATTCATTAAAAACAATGCGGTTAAATAATTACAAAAATTAATAAGTAGTAAGGTCGCCTTATTTAGGTTTGATTTTTTATATGAAGATTTTTTGTAAACCGCTTTATTCAAAACCTGAAAAACCCTGCCTTTAGAAAAACATTGGATATGAAACTCCGTGCGGAGAGTAGGATTCGTACAGAAAAAAATAATAGAATTGTCAAAACGACACTACATCCTTTGGTGTTACATATAAAATTAATTAATTAATTTCACCAAGAGGCGATTTTTCCATTATTATGTTGCTAAAATTTAACACGTATTTTTACACTTTTAGTTCTAAACCTCTGTTTTGTCGCTTTCTTTCTTAAAGGTACGATAGAAGCATGGCAACTATCGAGATCTTTGGCGTTCCACACGCATACGAGCTAACGGTTCCCGTTAATAGCACCCACACCTTAGTATTTATCCACGGTTGGCTTAATAGCCGTGGGTATTGGCAACCTACAATAGAACGCCTAGAGACAGATTTTAGATGCCTCTCATACGACTTGAGAGGTTTTGGGGAATCTCAAGTGAAAGAAACGAAAGATGTAGCTGAAAATCCCGTCGCTTCCGATGTAAATCTTGTAAGGCGCGAGGCATCCGTTAATCCTTTTAATTCGCTTTACACTCCATCTGCTTATATGGAGGATTTAGTAGTCCTTCTGAGACAGTTAAATGTGAATAATGCTTGGTTAATTGGTCATTCTCTTGGTGGAACTATTGCTTTATGGGCAGCGACTCAAATGCCTGAAGAAATCAAAGGAGTCATCTGTATCAATTCCGGTGGTGGCATTTATCTTAAAGAAGCATTTGAAAAATTTCGTTCTGCTGGACAGCGGTTTTTACAACTTCGTCCCAAATGGCTATTTCAAGTACCTTTAATTGACTTAATTATCGCGAGAAATTCTGTAGCGCGTCCCTTAGAACGCCATTGGGCTCGCAGGCGAGTTGTTGATTTTTTAGTCGCCGATCCTCAAGCTGCTTTAGGAGCGCTACTTGATTTTACAACTGAAGAAGAAATAAACCATTTACCGCAATTGGTATCCCAGCTTAAACAGCCAGCTTATTTTTTGGCGGGTGCCGAGGATAAAGTAATGGAACCAAAGTACGTTCGTCACTTGGCTAGTTTTCATCCCTTGTTTAAATACTGCGGTGACAACGTCATCGAAATTCCCAACTGCGGACACTTAGCAATGTTAGAGCAGCCAGATGCTGTTGCCAATCATATCCGCTCTGTTATCAATTTATAACTATTGAAGCAAAGGACAATAGAAGCGGGTATTGGCTCACTCTGAGTATTGTAAAAAAAGTCGGGTTTAAGCAATTAGATTATTTTTCAAGATCCCCTTAGGGGGTATAACGCTTAGGGTTTACTCGACTTATGCCCAGCCCAAACCTTCTCGGTATTAAGCTTTATTGTGGCCTACGCAAAGTATACCCATAGAGCGATTAAAATAGTTAGCCCGTAAATTTGACGGAAATAGCGATGTCATCTTCATTTATACAACTCCATAACTTGAGTTAACGGCAGCCTTGATTGAACCCCAAGACTCAAAGAAGAAGTATGTCCTCTGTTAAGGTGATCCGCCGCCGAACAACCGATCATGGCAGCATTATCAGTACAGAATTTTAAAGAAGGAAATAAAACTCGCAGGTTATTATTCTCTGCTGCTGCTTGCAATTGCTTTCTCAAACTGCTGTTAGCTGCGACTCCACCTCCCACAGCGATAGTATCCAAACCATGATCTAAAGCACAATTTATAGCTCTTTTAGTAAGCGCCCTGGCTACGGTATCTTGAAAGCTTGCTGCTACATCTACTACAGGAATTTCAGCATTTTTTTTCTCTAGCTGTTGCACCAATCGCAATACCGCAGTTTTTAATCCACTAAAACTCGCATCGTAGGGATGATAACCTCCTTGAGGCAAGGAAACTCTTCCTTCTGGCAATTTAAAGGAATTTGGATCCCCTTGTTGTGCTAGTTTGTCGATTATTGGGCCCCCTGGATATCCTAACTTTAATAATCGCGCTACTTTATCAAATGCTTCGCCGGCTGCGTCATCTCTTGTTGCTCCTAAGCTTTCATAAACTCCGCAATCTTTGACATGGATTAAGCTTGTATGTCCCCCTGAAACCAATAAGCTGAGAAATGGAGTCTTAAGGGTTGTTTCGCTTAAGTAATTAGCATAAATATGACCTTCGAGATGATGAATTCCTAAAAATGGTAAGGAATGCACCATACATAGAGTCTTAGCGGCAGTCAAACCCACTAACAGTGCCCCTACTAATCCAGGGGCACAAGTTGCAGCCACACCATCAATTTCCCTCCAATCCAATTGTGCTTCTTGTAAAGCAAGAGCTATGGTTGAGTTTATTGTTTCTAAATGTAATCGGGAAGCAACTTCTGGCACTACTCCCCCATAATTTTTATGGATTGAAATCTGTGATGCTACTACATTGCTACAAACTTGACGATCGTTAACAATTGCTACGGCAGTTTCATCGCAGCTAGTTTCTATTGCTAAAACAGTTGCCATCTATAGAGGTACGCCAAATAAAAATTTTCTTGGAGAAGCTTTAACTTTTATTTACTTCAACTTTACTCAGTTTACGCTTCAAGAGTATGATCGCTTCTTAGTTACACAAATTTAAATTTGTACAAGCCGCTTCGTTTTGTACAAAATTTTTTGTTTCGTAATAAAAGGAAACAAATCTATGAGACGCTTGTTTGCTCTAATTTTAGCTGTTTGTTTGGCGTTTAATTTCGCCCCACCAGCCTTATCGCTAGGCGCTGACCTAGTACCGTGCAGCGAATCCGCTGCTTTTCAAGAACGTGCTGCGGCCGCCCGCAACACTACTGCTGACCCCAATGCTGGGGCAAAAAGGTTTGAACGGTATTCTCAGGCGCTTTGTGGTCCAGAGGGTTTACCTCATTTGATTGTAGATGGTCGTTTAAGTAATGCTGGTGACTTTTTGATCCCTGGCATTATATTTCTTTACATTGCTGGCTGGATTGGTTGGGTAGGTCGTGCCTACCTCATAGCCGTCAGGGGAGATAAAAATGCCGAAATGAAAGAAATAATTATCGACGTACCTACAGCATTACCCCTTATGCTTTCTGGTTTTGCTTGGCCTGCAGCAGCAATCAAAGAATTGCTTTCGGGTGAATTAACTGCAAAGGATGAAGAAATTCCAATTTCTCCACGCTAGTCGCAATGGTTAATTGAGAAGGTTTTTAATAGCTCTAAAAGCTGGACAAAGACAAGCAAATTATGATTCATAATTTATTTTCCGGCTGTCTTTAAAACCACTTTTCTTAATTCGACACAGGCGTAAATCTACTCATCCAAAATTTATCTACTTGCTTTTCATTACTCGGGAGTAATAATTCATGCAGCAAAATAACTTCTTGACGTATCTTTCCCTTGCACCAGTTTTACTGTTTGCAATCTTGATATTTACTGCGGTTTTGTTGATTGTATTCAACAACATTTTCCCAGACCTATTATTCCACCCAATACCGTAAACAATTAAGGTCAGCAACATCATTGTTGCTGACCTTAATTGATTTGTTAAGTGTTTTTTCTTGAGAGACACTATGAGAGTAGGGAAAACTTTGTATAACACCTAGTTTCGCTGTTAGTGCCGAGCCGATATTTTGACACTGTCAGATACGGCTAGCATGCTATTTATTTTTTTTATAAAGGTTCTGCCCTAGAATTTCTGACGACGTTCGGTAGACTGGATATACAAAAAATTTTGTTGGAGTTATAAGTTCACCTGTAACTTACAGTTCCTACTAAATCCCTGTTTATGTGGGAGTAATTTTTCTGTGCAACTCGCTTTTGCTCATAGGGTAGAAGCGAGTTTTATGTTTATTAATTTTTCTAAAAATTGCTGTTAAAAATCTCCTCTGGATACAATTATTAATATGTAGAAAAATACCAATTTCTTGCAGAGGGAACACTTAAATATGTCAAATATGGCCCAAACAGCAGATGCATCAAAAAATAATTCTAGCGATTCTAGAAATCAGGAAGTTGTTTTTGCCGCCTCTGGCAATCCACAGTTAGGCAATCTAGAAACACCAATTAATTCTTCTACTTTCAGCAAGTGGTTTATCGGAAACTTACCAGCTTATCGTCCCGACCTAACTCCTTTCAGACGAGGATTGGAAGTTGGCATGGCTCACGGTTACTTATTATTTGGTCCATTTTCCAAATTAGGGCCACTGCGTGATGCGGCATCAGCTAACTTGGCTGGGTTGCTTTCGACAATCGGCTTGGTGGTGATTCTCACTGCTTGCTTATCTTTGTATGCTAATAGCAATCCACTTAAACCAGTTGCGATGGTAACTGTGCCCAATCCACCTAGCGCTTTTTACACTACCGAAGGTTGGAACAATTTTGCGAGTGCTTTTTTAATTGGTGGTATTGGTGGTGCGGCATTTGCCTACTTCTTAATCATTAACCTAGGATTTATCCAAGGTTTATTTGGTTGATATTCGGTTTTGTACCTCTATAAACCAATAAATAGAGTTTAAAACTTTGTCCTTTAAGGACAATATAATGTGCTATTTTTGGTAATGCTAACTACGCGCCTCCATATTCAATATTGGTATTTCTTGGCAACTAAAATACTCGCTCTTGTATGAGGAAAATTTCTAGGAAGCAAACTCTATTCATGAATCAATAATTTCGGTAACTGCTGTAGAGTAGACAGTGGTTACTTATAACTGGTAAATTCATTGGAATTCCTGGGAAGCAATAATCCTCATTTTTTCAGACTGAGGAATATTAAGAAATAGTTGTTAGCAGCCAAAAAGGCAAAAGGACACAACACAAAGACTTTTATTGTCTTGGTTAGTGTCCTTTGTTTTCAAGTAATATCCCTTTCAAGCATGTAATTTTGACCTGATAACATTATTAAATGTCTTAGCCCCTAAGGGTGTGGCTCACAGCTTGCAGTTATTCCAAATAATTACCTATCCGAAAATATAGCCATTTCAATCTCATGAACTGCGGTTTCTAAATCTTCATTCACAATTTGAATATGAAATTCAGAAGCAGAATCAATTTCTTCTTTGGCACGCTTTAAGCGGCGCGATATAGCCTCTTCGGAATCTTTTTTTCTACCCCGTATCCGCTTCTCTAATTCAGTAAATGTTGGTGGAAGTATAAAAATACTCAAAAAATCGGTAAATCTCCCAGGTATTTGTCGTGCTCCTTCCAACTCAATTTCAAGTAATACAGACTTTCCAGAATTTATTAGGTCAATTACTGGTTCGCGAGGGGTGCCGTATAAATTACCAGCAAACTCCGCCCACTCCAAAAATTCATCTTTTTTGATTAACCGTTGAAATTCAGTACGGCTAATAAAATAGTAGTCTTTGCCGTCCACTTCCCCCCGACGAGGAGGACGGGTAGTAGTCGATATTGAGTAATTAAGTTCGGGATGACGCGAAAGAAGTAATCGCATTAAAGTGCCTTTACCGACACCACTAGGACCTGTTAAAACAATCAGTTTACCTTGAGACAGTAATTTGTTAGTATTAGCACCACTTTTAGTCGATAAGACTTGCATCATCCGCTTTCCCTGTGAATCATTTATATACATTATTCACCAGTCAACAGTCATTTGTTAGTTTAGTAAATGACTATTGGCTAGTGAGACTTGTATCATGGACAACTTTGGAATCGTTGCTTAATTCACATGGTACAGAAAAATGTATGTATTATCGGAGTAAGGATATCGACCTATACTCCTTCTAATTATCTACAACATGATGCTCGCGGGAAATAACGAAACGATTTGCTACCGTTTCCGGCTGGATAGCCGAAAGGATAACATGACTCGAATCAGTTATGATAACAGCCCTTGTCCGACGACCATAAGTTGCATCAATCAGTTGACCTCTATCTCGCGCATCGGTAATGATTCGCTTGATGGGCGCTGATTCTGGACTGACAATTGCAACTACTCGGTTGGCAGAAACAATATTGCCGAAACCGATGTTGATTAACTGAATGTCCATAAGAAAACTGAAGATAAATATGTGTGAGGATAAGACATGACGAATCATGTCTTTTAAAGCAACTATTTTCCATGTTATCCCCAAAAAATAGCACTAACAACGGGCTTAGTTCTTAACTGCTTTTGTTTTGATTTATAAACTACTTTTTTTAGTTATTTCTTATGATTGTTTAATTAAAATATTCCTTAAGATATAGACAACATATTACCTCAACAAGGTATGATTATATTCCCTAAAAAATTAAGTTTCAGTATTATTTGCTTCTTCATCCCCAGTTTCACTACTACTAACTGATTTCTAATCCTTATAATTTGCTGCTAAAAGAGTTTCAAATATTTCCATGAGAAGCTATCTACGTAGATAATTCAAATATGTTTCAAGTTAAAACATTAGAAATTAGTATTTACTTACTTTCAATAATCAATGTTTCTAATAGTTTCGTTTAAAAATTATTATGTATATTTATTTTGAAAAAAATTTATTGGCTAACTAAATTTGTCAAGGGCTCCCATGAGAATTTTCTTCTCCTAAAAAAAATCTCATGGGTTCCCGTCAAGTTTAGTTAAAAAATCTTTGATGAATGAAGGAAAAAGCCAAACTTTAAATTTTAAACAATAAACTAGCCCTTAAAATTTAAGGGCTAGTTAACATTTAGGGCTTTCAGGCATTTTTCGACCATAAATGCCTCTATTTACCCGAATATTTAGAATCAAAAATACAGGCTTATTTTTTTGAAGTATTTTTTATCTGCTGCCATTTTTGACGCAAGCTGTTTAAATCTGGTTTGGTACCGCCATAACGCCAACCAACATAAGCATAAGAAATTTCTTCCATTACTTGAGCGGTTGCCTGAGAATGGTGCTGATATAAAACCCGAGCATACTCTAAAGGTGTTTGTGCTTGATGTTTAGTAAAGCCCTTTTCGGCAGTCCACTGAAGCATTTGCTGATAAAGTCTTTCCATCGGCTGCAACTTACCCAAAAATTGGCGGTAGCGTAATTTTCGCCATTTATCCCAACCCAGCCAAGCGAACAAAGAAGTAGCTGTGACTAAAGTCAATCCGCTTAATATACCGAAAATACCTTGGGAGAATAAAGAGAAAAACCACGATATCAGAAATGCGATCGCGCTAAAGATTTTCCCAAATATACCATTGAGTAAGCCGGTTAATGGAGAAGGTAGCCAACCTGCAATCCAATTCCAAAATTGCTTTAATACAGAAAAAGTTTGAATTTCTTCTATAGATGGAGGAATTAAAGGATGATTGGGTATGGGATCGAAAGCAAACCAACCGTAAGACGGGAAGTAAACTTCTGTCATTGCGTAAGCATCTGTGTTACGTACTACATACATCCCTGTAAATGGATTAAAACTCCCGGGAGCGAATCCCGCGACTAAACGGCACGGAATGCCAACAGAACGCAACATGACTGTTAATACGGTGGAAAATTGATCGGGTAGTCCTCCTTTGTTTTTAAATAAGAAAGCTTCTACCAAGTCATCATTTTCACTTAATGATGGTATTTCAAAAAGATTTTCGGGTACTGTATAGTTTTGTTTCAAATATTGAGCTAAGTAGAGAGCTTTTTCGTAAGTTGATGAAAGACTTTTCTCTGTTTTCCCCACTCGTTGGCGATTATAGTCAGCTAGAATTTTTTCTGTCAGTTGCTTAACTTTGTCGGCGATTTCCGGGGGAACCTGTAAGTAATAATTCTTAATGCTGTCTGGATACTTATTTGTGGCTTTTCCTAACAAAGTGCGATCGCGGTAGGGAACCTCCGAAAGTACGGTATAAGTAAGACCTTCAGATAAACCAACCGGTGCTCGCAAACCACCTTCGGTATCGACGGCTATCATCGGTGTGGGAAAGTAAATTTCTTTCGGATATGCCATAGCTGGAATCAAGTTAGGCAATTCCGACACTACCGTGTAAGTTTGTACTACTTCTTTAGTTTTACCAATAATTAAAGGGCGATCGAGAAAAGTTTGATAGGAAAAAGGGGAACGTTTGAGGCGCTTTACCTTATCATTACGAGAAATTTCCCAGCCCTCACCGGTGTAACGATCGAATGCCAAAACTCGCCAAAAACCTTGTGCTTGAGAACGTACCCGCATTACGACTTTGGGTTTCATCTCCCCACGCAAAGTTTGGTTAATCTTAGTATTGAATCCGTAATAAAAGTTATCATCAACTTTTTGGCGATTGCCAGTTCCTCCTTTTGAAGTACTATCGCCATTCCCACCACTCTCACCGTTATTACTACCAGAACGTACATAACCGGGATTAACAATTTGACGTCCGCTAAAATCGCCTTTTACTTCAATAGGGGAACTAACTGGAAAGGTACGCAAGCCATAACCGGGAAACCTGGGTAAAACGGCAAAAATTGCTAACCCAATAGCCACAATTAATGAAAAATTAACAAATAAGAATTTTAAATTCAGAATTGAAGTATCTTTATTTTTTGATTGTTGTTTTTTAACTGTTGGCAGTTCCAAACCCAATCGCGAACGATAGTCTAATACTAAAGTAGGTAATGCAATAGCCAAAAATAGCAGCAACACTGGTGCAAAAGCAAAAGTTTGACTCAGTGTTGCGGCTACACCCAATAAAATGAGTCCTATGACAATCGAATAGCCCAAGTCTTTACGGCGGGGCATATCCAAGCTATGCAAAACCTGGAGTTGAATCAATAATTCTGCGAGAATTAGCCGGGTATCATTCAATTCACCCAGTAATCGCCCGAAAAAACCACCCAGTGCTAATAACATTCCGATGGCGATACAGAATTTGACCGTGATATTGGCTTTGCGACGGCGGTAATAACTCCAAATTCCGCCCAAGACACTTAAAGGAATTGCCCAAAAACTGTGGCTTGCCTCTGCGGCTATATCCGTCGCAACAATTCCTATAATCACTAAAGCGCTAACTAGCACCCTTAAAGTAATTGAATCTTCTACTTCTATCGGCGGCGTATTCTGAATTTTTTGCCGCCAATATCCTATATGTAGACGCCCACTGAACCTGTTCTTCATCCCTAAAAATATCGAATACTTAATTACCCCGCTTTACTCCTAAATTTTTTATACGCACCTAATAAACTTAGAGAAACTAAACCCTATAGTAAGGCGTATTTATTAGAGCTGCTGTAGACGCTCGGGGCTGTGTACTTGTTAATTAAAGGCTCAGTTTCACTACTACCCCTAAACCTTTTTTTTATTATCAACTAAACCGCTGATGGCTGATAGAAATCCCTATCGGCTAAGTTCGGACGAAGTTGTTGGTATTATCACAAATTTCAGCGGTTGAGTATCCATGTCTTGTAACTCAACAGCTAATGTATAAGTCGCCCCTTGTTGAACTGAGTTTAATTCTAAACTGACAGTCCCTAATTCTGAAGATTCTGCTACTACTTGTGAGTTATCTCCTTCTAGTTTCAAATTCCCGGTGCACGGTAATTCAGCTTCAACCCACAATTTATCTGTCTCTTGAAGATACTTTACTCTTAGAATTACAGTACCGACGTTGGTTAGCCATTGCTTTTCAAGTACTTCACGAGCTGCATTTACAGACAAAGTGAGATTTTCAAGCAATTGTTTGGCAGCCAACAATGACAATGCCATTTGTTGACGCGGCTGCAAATCTGAGTAACTACCTTCTACATAAGGCATTCTTTCTAAAGTATGCGCAGAACGGTAAGGGCTTCTCAATACCATTCCGGCTAAATCGTTTAGTGTTTGGGGTTCATTAGGGAATAGACTTTCCACCACCCCAACAAGTTTTGCACCTAATGGCACTGGAAATGTGAGTAATTCTTGACACCTTGTCAATAGTTGCTGAAAAATTTTCTCCGGCATAGGAATTGGCAAACTCAGTTTGGACTGTTGTGCCGCCCATCCCAAGTCAGGAACCCAAGACATTGATGTGTTGTCAACATAATCGGGATAATCTATTAATTGTGTTTCCCAAGGGAATAACGGTGGATTATCTTGAATTTGATTTTGTAACCGACGTTTAAGAACGGCTTGGAAACGTGTTTGCACAGCAGGAATTTCTCCCAGTTGAAAAGAATAGAGCATCGAATCCGACTCAGAAACACCGCTTGTGGAAGCAGTGTCATCTTGATAAGTTTGTGCCCCGTTAATTTCCTCACATTCGACCAAAAAATCCTCCTCGGTTGAAGCATTATCTGCTAACAACCAAGCGAGTAATTGGTTTTGTAAGGATTCTGTGTCACTATTCATGAGTAGATGCACTTGATCCGGACATAAAAGAGTTACGAATATCCCAAGCTTGTTCGAGAATTTTAAACCACCTTTTTTGCAGCTGTGCCATAGACAAACCTAAGGTTTTGGCAATTTTTTCATCTGCTTGACCTTGTTGTTTCAGTTCTAATAAACAACGTTGTTTTTCGTCAAGTTTTTCTGTATAGACTTGCCACTGTTGTTCAGTCAAGCCTAAATTGGTGTGCAAGTCAGCTTCCAACCATTCGTGAACCAATTCCCAACGGTGTAATAAAGCAAATCGAATCAGATGATATTTGAAACGTTGTTGCAAATAATCTCTCTGACGAGCAGTTAAACCTAAAATCGATTCAATTTCTTGAGCAGATAAATCTTTTAGGCGTAAGGCGAAGTAATCGGCGCAGTCTCCTTGTTGCCGTTCCTCCAGATAACTCATTAACTCGTTAATTACTACAGAACGTAGAGTTTCTTCTGACGGTTCTGGTTCTGGTTGAGATGCCATTGCCGATCTTAACTGCTGTACGGCTGGATCTTCCCAAGAGCCATCGCCGTCATTGCTGCTACCTTCTGCGGCTTTTTCGATATCAACGCAGGTTTCTGGAGGTTGCTGTTGAGAAAAAGTTTGTGCCCGCAGAATAATAAGCTGCTGCTGTCTTCCTGGTAAAGGAATACGTCTTTTGGCATAGCGTTCGGTAAACGCCATGTACTCAGCTAATTCTAGGAGAGTCTGGGGACGATATGTCGGCGCAAGTTTATTTTCTCGTCTGCAAGCGTTCAATGCTTCCAAATAAAAATTTTGCAGGAAATCTTCAATTACACTCAACCGCCCTTGATAACTCAGTTGTCTATTTGGCGGATTAATGTAACGATAAATAATGGCGCTTAGAGTACTGTGTAACTCTACCCTACCTCGATTTGAACCTAATTGGTAGTATCTCATACACTGAGATAGTCGGTGTCGAGCTAAGGCTAGAGCCGAACTTTTAATTTCCCCGGAAGCTTGGATGCGCTTGCTCTCATTGCAAATTCGCATCACTTCGGCAGCTATTCGTGTTGCCACTTCATGGCAATTGGACTCCGAAGCTTTGGTTGAAGATTTTAGTTCTCCGAATAGGAGTTGAAATATCGCCTCCACGCCGATAGACTTTTCTCCCTGAATAGTTGTGGTCGCGGCTGATTTCATAGTCTACTTGTTTAAAAGACCTTAACATACAAACATTACGAGCTGTATTGAGTTGGACTGCCAGTTGATTCTTGAATGCTTAAAAAGGCAACAGAAACACTGATGGTCCTACATAAATAAATTTGGCTGAATATATTATTCCCATTATGTAAGGGAAATTTTTCGTATTTCATAGAAGTTATAGCTGATGCCCACGAACTATTAACAGGTAATTATGAATTTACAAGCACAAATTCAATCTTTGATTGAGGATGCACCCCAAGATGGTATTACACCACAACTGATTGCGGCAATTGCTCCCGCACTTAATAAAATTGCTCAAAAATTGCGTTTCACTCAATACTACATACTCCAAAACCCTGAGTATGGCTGGATTTTAACAACCTTGAACAATTTAAATAATCCAAAATTACAAAAACAGGTAATATACGCTTATCCTACGTTACAAGATGTCAGTACTACCTCTGGTGTTGGGCTTGACCCTCAAATGATAGCTGCACCGATTGGAGTTATAGAAATTTTGTTCCAGATTATGGCACTAGAACCCGTAGATAGTATAATTTTTTTTGATACTCCTGGCACTACAAGCAACGCTGTAGAAATTCAGCGTTCCCAGGTACAAGATGTCATTGAAAGGTCGCTACAACAAAATCGTCGCAGTTCTGATATTCCTCCTGATATCGCTTAAATACGTTTGAAATTGAAATTTATCAAGTTAAAACATATACCTTTTGATATAGGAAAAAGATGCTCGAAGATAGAAGTTATAAGTTAAGGATTTATTACAAATCAATAACTGATAACTACTTTCCCAATATTCCTCAAGTGTTGAAATTAAATCTCGCAATTCTTAATTAAGACGATTCAAAACGTACTCAGTCATATCAATTAAAGTTTTACGATTTTGAGAAGGTGGCAATTGCGCTATCTGTTCGACTGCAAGCTTTGCATGGTAAACAGCTAAATCGCGAGAACGTTGAATTCCTTTACTATCCTTTATCAATGCAAGTGCTTTTTCTAAATCTTCAGGTTCTTCAAGTTCTTGTTCGATAAGCATTCTCAGTTCTGGTTTTTCTTCCAGAGCATATAAAACTGGTGCTGTAATATGCCCATCTTTAAGATCGGAACCAGCAGGCTTACCCAATTTATCTGTGGAACTGGTGAAATCGAATATATCATCAACTATCTGGAAAGCTAATCCAAGATTTCGCCCATATTCATACAAATTTTCGGCGGTTTCTGGAGATACCTGACTAAGTATTCCAGCGGCTTTGGAACTATTAGCAAATAGTGTAGCAGTTTTGTAGTAAGTTTTTTGCAGGTAAGTATCCATCGAAATATCAACTTTAAAACGATTCACCCCTTGCAGAATCTCCCCAGTAGCTAAGTCCATAATTACCTGTGAAAGTAATTTCACCACATCTAAATTGTCTAAGTTTGCTAAATACCAAGAGGCTTGAGCAAACAAAAAATCTCCAGCTAATATTGCGACTCGATTACCAAACAAACTATGAACTGTATCAACACCACGTCTTTTTTCTGATTCATCTACTACATCATCATGCACTAAAGAAGCCGTATGAATCATTTCTGTAATTTCAGCTAAGCGTCGGTGACGGGGCGTAATATCGTCGTCCAACATTGTCGCTCGCGATACAAGTAAGACAATTGCTGGTCTAATACGCTTTCCCCCAGCTCCGAAGAGATGTTCTGCAGCGAGACTGAGGATGGGGTGGTCGTTACCGACTAACTGTTTGAGGTTATCTGCCAATATATGCAGGTCTGCTTCCACAGGGGAAAACAAGGAGGTGGCTGAGGTCATGAATGGGCGGACTCTGGTTTAGGTTACGAAAGTTTACATATCCTATACTCATTTTAAGATAACCCCGTGCTAGCGTAAAACATTCTGTGAATGTTCCTAGCTTCTGACTTTCTCAAAATCTACTCTTGCATGTAAAAACACAATGGGAAATCTCGCCATTTTTTCATGCCATGGAACACCCCAGGGCAATTTTCACCCTTGGCAAGCCTTTTGACTACTTCACATTTTGTTACACAAGTGAAATTATTTTCGTTAATCCACATTTGGCATAAAATATTTACTTTACGCAATAATTATAAAATAATTATACAATGTATTTTTGAGTGTATTTACTTAATAAGTATTATTCATTTCATACGATTAAATAATTCCGACTTTGATAATTTTTGCATAGAAAAGCTCTTATTAAGAAAAAATTCACATTTTACTATATAGTTCCAAGTATCTTTGATAACAGGCATAAAACTGCGCTTATTTGCGATATATCACCAATGACACAGAGAAAGTAAGTAAATAAACAATAGTATCTCGAAAAATTCAAATTAGGCAACAAATTCTCTCAAAAGTTAGATTTTTTATGCTACCCTAATAAATAGGGATTTCAAATACTTAAAATATTCACTCAGAGAAAGTAAGTCACTCTTACTGGTGTTTTTACTGAACTGATGAAAGTGAGTTGAAATAAGTCGTAGGTGAAACCGAGGGGATTATTCGTTGGCAAGTCTACGAATTAAAAAGTTCCCCAATAGTAACTGCGTGCTTTACGAAGGTATATTGGCACGTCTTGAGGACTCGCTTTAGAGTACCCAAGGTTTAGTTCCTGTATAGAGGGAAATACTGCATAGCGCAGTTGAAATGTAGGCTAGGTAGATTGCATTGCGGCAATTTAATTATTGCCGTAGGTATAGTCTGCAAAAACTAATCACGTATAAGTACATTGGGGAGTGTTTATACTCTGCCAAAGTTTTGGAAGCGCAGAAAAGCTGTAGTAAAAAGCTACGTAGCTTAAATTGTTGTATTTGTATTAGATTTATTCTTCGCTGTGCGAATGGGATTGAAGGTAAACAAGTCGGGGGAAGTATGCTTATGATGATATTTATTTTAGCTTCTGGTTATTTGTTCTCAGTATATTTATTACTAGCATTAGCAAAGAGAACAATTAAAAAAACTACAGCAACAGCTGTTTCTTCGGGATTTGAAGGAGATTATTCTTCTGAGATGCCCATAACATCGCTTAGCGAGTAATGAAAAGCAGCGTTTGTTAAGGCTAAACTATACAACATATATTCATTTAATGAGCGCCTTTTTGATCGATTATGCAATACAGCACGCCATATGGCGTGCTGTATTGCATAAAGGTTAAAAAAACACGCTTAGCGCATTTAATTTATTAAATTTTGATACTTATTTATAGTAATCGTAAGGCTTTCTCTTGTGAAAGCTAATAGCTGATTATGCCACCAGTATCTTGCTGAACATCATTAAGGCTTATATTCTCCAAGTTTACCAACTCAACCATTGGAGTAAACCCCAGCCATTGCAACGAAGACTGAGCAAATTTTTGTGGGCTTCCACTGACGGTAAATCGAGTTGGTAGAGCTGGGTGGGTATTTCTTAAGCCCAGCAAATCCAATTCTCGAGCACAAGCTTCTACAACACTCTTTCCTGGATCTACCAATTTTACAGATTCACCAAGCAGCGATCGCAATAATGTTGCCAAGTGAGGATAATGAGTACAACCGTAGACTAAGACATCGATATCTTGTTGTAATAAAGGTTCGAGATATGAAAGTGCGACTTCTTTAGTATATGGATCGTTGATTCGGTTTTGTTCGATAAGAGGAACAAATTCTGGACAACCCACTTGCCAAACCTTAGCATTACTGTTGATTTCTTCGATCGCAAGCTTATAAGCATTGCTCTTAGCTGTTGCTGGGGTAGCAATTACGCCGATACGCTTTCCAGCTTTTACTGCTGAAACTGCACCTGGTAGTATAAGTCCAAGAATAGGTACTTTAAATTCTGAACGTACCGCTTCTAATGCTAAAGCAGAACTGGTGCTGCAAGCCATAATCACCATTTTTACCCCCTGATTTTCCATCCAGAAGATAATTTCACGTGTAAACTGAATAATTTCTGCTTGGGAACGAATACCATAAGGAAGTCTGGCTGTATCACCAAGGTAAATAATTGATTCGTTGGGAAGTTGTTCGTAAAGTTGACGCAGTACAGTTAAACCACCTACACCGCTATCGAAGATGCCTATAGGGGCACGTTGGGCTTCTTGAGAAGACAAATCGTGAAGATTGCCTTCAAAGATGGAAGATGAAAACACAGGCAGATTTTGATAATAGTTTTTGAATTTGTAACAGAGGATTTAGAAAAAACTTCAACGTTTTAACCGCTAAATCCGATATGAAAGAGAATTTTACATCCTTACTTTCTACTTAGAAATTTTTACTATATTTTGTCAGAGATTTAAGGTATAGCTTTATACTATTGTACCACCAGGATATTTTGAATATACAAAGTTTATATTTGAACAATTCCAAACTATCTTGTTCTGAAGATAAGCCTTGAAGAAATCAAAAAATAGCTGCCTCTAATAAAACGAATTCCGAAACAGCTACCAAAATAGTTTAATTTTTCACAAAGTATTTGAGTATTAGTTTAAGCATGAAAATTAATTATTAATTTATGTATTTTCAGCTTAAAACTAAATATTTATCTTCTTCTAATGTAATTTAATATACCATTAGCAATTCCCTGTGCCATTCGGTCTCGATATTGAGGAGAAGCTAATTTTGCCGCGTCTTCTCGTCCAGTTACATAACCTGTTTCAACAAGAATTGCAGGCATGGAACTTTTTCTAAGTACATAAAATCTGGCTTTTCGCACTCTTCGGTCTCTAACATTTACAGAACTTAATACGCTGCGGCGCACATCTTGAGCTAGGTTATAACCACTGTTGTAATAATAAACTTCTAAACCGCTAACATCCGGACGACTTAAACCTACAGAATTAGCGTGAATGCTGACAAATAAATTGGCATTTGCTCGTTCAGCCATGTCTACCCTACCTTTGAGACTAACAAAGTAGTCGGAATTGCGAGTGAGTATTGCTTGTACTCCGTTTTGCTCTAAAATTTGTGCAACTCTTAAACTGATGGGCAAAATAACATCTTTTTCTTGCAATCCACCGATACCAATTGCACCTGGATCTTTACCACCATGTCCGGGGTCAATCATAACTACAACTCTACCATTAGGAATTCGCGATGGTATGGTGCGGCGCGATGTACTGGGTGGAAGATTCATTATCGGACGACGACCAGGTTGTGGAATTGGTCGAGCTATGGGAGGTAAGCCAACAGATCCAGTAGGAGGCGTAACTCTACGGGTACGTTGTAATTCTAAGGATAAAAGCTGATTGAGAAGTTGATTGAGTTCGCCAATTTGCACTCCAGATGCAGGTTGGACAAAAATAGCTACTTTGTTATTCTCAAGTTGTTGTAGTCGTACTCGTAAAATAGGACTACTAGGGGTAAATTTAGGACCTTTAACTTTAGGAGCTAATTTCGCATTATTAATGGTGATGCGGTATAAACCAGATTTTCGATCCCAACCACCAACAGCAGATAAATTTCGATTTCCTCGAATTAGTAATTGATTACTAGTAGGAGCTAATTCTACAGATTCAATTGTTGCTACCGATGAATTACTTCGGGTTGGAGCTGCTGGAACGGGAAAAGAATTTGATTGACTAACATCCGAAGAAGTCGAACTACTATTCTTATTAGAACTGCGACTTCTAGATAAATTACTAGTCAAACGATTGGGCAGAACTATCAAAGCATTATTGCCACTGGTTGAAGCTCGCCAATCTGGACTATCTTTATCCACTTCTAAAGTCATGCGAAGTGCGGGCTTCCTACCATCAATTTCGCTGAACTGAATGCGGCTAACATCGTGCTTGTTTACTGATATCTGTCGTTGCACTGCCGCAGACAAAGCCGCATCTAAAATATCAATGTTAATTTCTTTGCGATTGCGAGTACGATTAACTTTTATTTCGGGTTTGGCTCCAGTGGTACGCAGGTAAAAACCATCTCCGGTGATTTGTAAGCTTTCAATTTTCGTTGCTGCATTTGAAGTGTTAGCAGCTATTGTTTTCCGTGGAGCAGGGTTAGGTGTTGGTGTAACTACACTGTAGATACTTCTAGGAGAAACATTATTGTTTTCAGCTTTCGGCGATGGTAACTGTACCGTCCAATTGCTAGGTGTTATACCTAAAAATTTGACTTGCTTGGGGTCTAAAGTATAGCCCGGATTCATTTCAAGAACTATACGAGCGGTTTGTGGATTAAACTGTCCGACACGAAGAGAACGAATAGCGCCGCCTATGGGTTCGGTTAACTGGGGCCGCCCAAATGTCGTTCCTGGCAAGTCAATTACCAAACGAGTAGGATTAAAGATTAGTTGTGCTTTGGGTTGAACTGCACCATCTGTTTGAAATTCCAGTCGGTTTTGATTAGGATTAAAACGCCAAGAAGATAGCTTCGCACCATGAGCGGGTGACGATAGCATTAGTGCAGTTAAAAAAGTAGTACCAGATACTAACCAGTGTATTTTCACAACCTTTTCTCCTAATTCCCATTTTATTGATAACTATTAAGTAAAAGTTTTACTACTTCATGTCTAACTAGATATGAACTAGATATGTAAGCAAGCATCACCACTTTTAATTTCCGGACAGAGCAGCACCCATTACAGCAAATAATTTATCTCGGATAAAGACATTGTTAATCGCATTAACTTTAGCATGAAGCTTTTTATTTATCTGCTTCAAGGACATCATTCTGCCAGTTTTTAGCTCTGATTATACCAATATCCGGCGGAGCTAAAGTTTAACTCAGATGTAAAATCCAATCAGTGATATTTTATTCAACTAAAAATTTCTACCCATGAGGTGTAATTTTAATCAATAAGTAGTGCTGGTAAAAAAAATCCAGTTATATCTTGTATAATATCGCTCCTAATATCAGAATTTTAATAAAATAATTTTAAGATAAATAGTTCTGCTTTAGCTTGATTTTAGTTTTAAAAAACGTCCATAGTTTTAATCTTGAAATAATTTTATAAAATATCTGGTTTCAGTTTGCATTTTTGAAATAAGATGTTTCCAATTTTACTAAAAATCATATTTTTGGCTAGGAAATAATCGAGCAAATTGGGATATTTTTACATAAAAAAAACAGGAATTACAATTTACTATTTTCTTGTTACATGAAGAAAAATCTATTAAAAAAACCAGTTTTATTTCTCGAGAGCATGAAATATGAGATTATAAATGCATGTCAAATTTTATTAGCAAGAAATAGTTATATATTTGATGACAATAGATGAAACTCATAATTTAAATCATTTTTTCTTCATAAATAAAATTGTTGCAGTTTGCAATCTTTAATTCAGTTCAATTTGATGGATATCAGCTGCGATTGCCATCGGACCGATCGGATTAGGGGAATTCTTGGCACGAAAAGCGAGCCAAGAATTCCCCTATAATAACTGCTCTTTTTAATTTCGGACGGCAATTTTTAATGAGTAAATTTACTCAATTTTACTCTCTACTTATGGTATGTTTATATATTTTTACTTACGCTTGAGGTACCGCAGAATACCATCAGCAATACCTTCTGCCATTTTATTTCGGTACCAAGTTTGTTTTAATTTAGCGGCATCTTCTCTACCAGTTACATAACCAGTTTCTACTAAAATCGCTGGCATAGAAGTTTTGCGGAGCACGTAAAATCTAGCTCTTCGTATTCCTCTATCTTTAACTCTCACAGTTCGAGTAATGCTTTTACGAACAGTATCAGCGAGTCGTTTACCGCTATTGTAGTAATAAACTTCCAAACCGCTAATATCGGGACGGCTTAAACCTAAAGAATTGGCATGGATACTGACAAATAAATCTGCATCCCGTCTTTCGGCCATGTTAACTCTTCCTTTGAGGCTAACAAAATAGTCAGTGTTGCGAGTTAATACTGCATTAACTCCATTTTTTCGCAGTATTTGTACTACTTTTTGGCTTATAGGCAAGATTACATCTTTTTCTCGTAACCCACCAATACCAATTGCACCTGGATCTTTACCACCATGCCCTGGATCTACCATAACTAATACTTGTCCTCTAGGAGAAACTGGCCTTGGTGCTGGTTTTGGTTTGGGCTTGGGAGGAACAGGAACTGGATTCGGTTGTGGTATTGGAGGTAAAGCAATTGGTACGCTGACTGTACCATTACGCTGTAATGCTAAAGATAATTTGTTCCCTCTAACATCAAGTCTTCCAAAACTTACCCGTGCTGCTGGTAAAATGTAAATAGCAACAGTATTTGAATTTTGCTGTTGCATACGTACCCGTAACACAGAACTATTAGGTTTAAAATCTGGTCCTTTGACGGAAGATGCTAAGCGAGCGTTAGGAATGAGAATGCGGTACATCGAAGTAGCTTTATCCCAACCGCTAGTGCTTCCAGATAGCAATTTGTCAGCTTTAATAACTAATTTTTTACCGCTACCATCCAATTCTACAGATTTAATTTCAGCTATAGACTTAGTTCCAGGTGCTCTTGGTGGTGGAGATGGAGCAGGAATAGTTCTCACTGATAGGTTAGAATTGCTATTTCTTGGCGATTGGCTAACTTTACCATTAGGTAGTAAAACAACACCACCAACACTACTAATTGAGCTTCGCCAGTCAGGGCTATTTTTGTTTACCCGCAAAGTAATACGAGCTGTTGTTGAGTTTAATTGCTTAAATTCAACACCTCTTACACCAAAACGATTTATTGGAAATTCGTTTCGCGGTAAATTGGACGATAATGTAGCTCCAGAAATATCTACATCAATAAATTCTTGGCGATCGCGCCTAACTTTTACTGAAGATGGTTTACCACCACTTGTGCGAACAAAAAAGCCATCGCCTGTTGGAAGCACTCTTTCAATTTGAGCAATTCCTTGAGCAGTTTTGATTACCGTTTGATTGTTGCTGGATTTACTACTAGGTGTAGTATCGCTTGTTCGCACTACGCTGTAGATACTTCTTTCGTCAGAATCAGCCCTTTCAAATTGTGGTGATGGTAATTGTACCCTCCAACGACTAGGACTTATTCCTTCAAATTTGATTTTATTTGGATCTAAAGTATAACCAGGACTTAATTCAATTACTATACGTGTGGTGTTAGGGTTAAATTGACCGATACGGACAGTACGAATAGCCCCACCTATAGGTTTCCTTAGCTGTGGACGACCGAATTTAACTCCGGGTAAATCAATTACCACACGAGTAGGATCAAAAATTAGTTGCGCCTTTGGTTGTACAGCAGCATCAGTATTAAATTCTAAGCGATTTTGATTTGCGTCAAAATCCCAAGATGTTAGTTTTGCTGCATCCGCAGGCGACGATAACAGAGAGACAGTTACAAAAGTCCCGGGTACCAACCAGTGTAGTTTCAAAGTGCTTTCTCCTGAGTCGCATTTACGTTCTTAGCGGCGGTAATCTATAAGAAGTTTCAATTCTTGCTCGTACTATCTAAGCGAGAATTGTCATTAAAGATAAATATGTTACCAGTGAGACTTGCCGTAATAGACAATTTTTGACTACTATGCATCTACAGTAGAAAACGTCTCTTCAAAAAGAACGCGGTTACTGTTGGCAAAGAATTCTAGCATGAGAAATTATTCTTTTATGTCGTTATGGCAATAAAATTCTGCGTATAAAGGATTTGGGATTACACCCACAAAAAGATAACTATAATTAAAGATCGCAGTCATTCCCAGTGAAAGACATTATGCAGGTTAAGGAATTTGTGAAATTTTTGAATGAAGCGGTAATCAATGCACGCCCGTAAGAATTATCAGTTTTAAAATAGTACGGTCAGAGCCAAGACCTGAGGAAATAAGTCAAGGGTAACCGTCAAGTAGCTGATTTTACTAAGTATCAAAAAACTCCTCAAAAATTACAATTAGAAGGGACGGAGATTTTGACGTAGAAGTTTCCGTTAATCTCATACAATCCCAAAGATGAATACTTTTATCACAATATTTTAAGTTTAATTACTTAAATAAAAATACTTATATAAAAAACAAAAAAATACTTCATGTAAAGTAACACAATTTCAAGGAATTTCGCGGAATTCCCCACCATCTTTTACGGTGGGGATGGTGCTTAGTGGCAGTTTCAAGCAAGCTTAAAAGCTTGAAACCCCGATGATATAATACTTTTGACGAAAGCAAGTGCGGTACTATATTCTGTTGCCTGCTAACTCTAGCAAGCACTGCCAATGTTGGGGTAAAACTGGAACTATTGATAATCTTGGCAGGCGCAATAAATCAAAGCCTGCAAATCTTTCGTCTTGCTTGATTTGATTAAGAGTTATGGGTTCGGATAGTTGTCTTACTGCCCGTACATCTATAACCACTCGTTTAGTATCATTTAATTTAGGGTCAGGATATGCTTTACTGAGAATTTCTGCAACTCCGATAATTCTTCTTTCTTGACCAGTGTGATAAATAAAAGCTTCTTCTCCTGGAAGCATTGTACGCATATTTTTAAGAGCAAGAGCATTTTTGACTCCATCCCATACCGCAGTATTTTCTTTTTCTAAATCGGCATAGGAATATTCGTTAGGTTCGGTTTTCAATAACCAGTTCATATATTATATTCTCTTCGGACAGGTTTTCGCCGCTCCTAAAGGTGGACGCGAACGTGATTCGTAATTTAATCAAATAATATATCTTTTTCTATACATACTACACATTTATTTTTCCACAGACTATCAGAAATAGGAACATTTAAACTCAGTAAATAATCTAAAGTAAATATCAAAAGATAATCATTCAATTAGAAATAAAAAGATTATGAATAAAGTAAAATTATCTGGTCTTAAATATCAGGTTTACAAACATTTATGGAAAACTTTACCCATAGCATTGCTAATAGGTATTGCTTCAGTTCAACCTAGTTGGGCAGAAGATAAAATAATGTTACGCACGTTGACTGTTACAGGACGAGGAGTAGAAACAATTCCTACAAGTTTGTCTAAAGTGAGTTTGGGAGTGCAGGTTGAGGGTAAAGTAGCAAATGTTGTACAGCAAGAAGCTGCTCGCAAGTCTAACGCTGTAGTAACATTACTCAAGTCGCAGAATGTAGAAAAGTTAGAAACCACGGGCATCCGACTTAGCCCCACCTACAGCTATAAAAATAATGTACGGAAAATTCAAGGCTACGAAGCGACAAATACCGTGAGTTTTCGCGTCAAAACCGAAAGGGCTGGTAAATTGTTGGATGAAGCCATAAAAGCTGGTGCCACGCGAATTAATAGCGTCGGATTTGTCGCTACTGAAGAAGCAATTACTCAAGCACGACAACAAGCACTCAAAGAAGCTACTCAAGAGGCTCAAAAACAAGCCGATGCAGTTTTTTCGAGTTTGGGTTTTACACCGAAAGAAATAATCAATATTCAAATCAATAATGCTTCTATGCCCGAGCCTGTGATGTATCGTAGGGCAGTTCCCACAGCAGCAATGGCAGAAGCTGCACCCACCCCTGTAGTTGGCGGCGAGCAAAAAGTGGGAGCTTCTGTTACGTTACGAATTAGTTATTAAGTGGTTAATGGTTAGTTGTTGGTTGTTAGTGGTCATTTGTTAAGATTCCCAAATAGTTAGTTGTTAGTGGTTATTTGTTAAGATTCCCAAACATTAACTTGGAACTAGGGCAACTGCCCCCGGATAAATCAAAGCAGTTTTGAGTTGTATTGACCCTAATAAAGATAATAAGTGGTTAATCGTTAGGAGTCGGTGGTGAATAATAAATCTTACAACAACGAACAACTAACAACTAACAACTAACAAATAATTAAAAATGTTCCGGACTGTTATTCATCATTTCAGTTTCGGTATCTCGCCTAGAGCCTAATAGCTGTAAGTCATCTACCAGAATAACTGGTGTAGAACGAGGTACGCCTGTAGAGCGATCGTTCCAAGTATCCAATTTCAAGGAACCTCTAACAGCAATTTGTTTACCTTTACGCACGTAACTATTAGCAATCTCTGCTGTTTTACCCCAGAGCTCGAGGTTAAACCAGTCTGCTTCGCTATCTTTTCTACGACGATTTACTGCTAGTGTTAACCTACATTTAACAGTACCAGATTCAAAATATTTCATGTCGGGGTCGGTACCTACACGACCAACAAGGTGAACTACATTAATAGTCATAGGCTGATGTCTTTAGTACTTATATACTATGAAAATTTGTTTTCTATAATAGCGGATTAAAACACATTTGACGTAGTGTTAAATAATTAACAATAAAAATTATGAAATAGATGATAAAAATGACTATACCTAAATTGCAAAAGCGTGCTGATTGGTTGATTGAAACGAAGAATTAAGCAGAAGGTGCACGACGATAGTAAAGATTCGGAAAAGATATATAAAAAGTTAATCTGCTTTACTAGACTCAGGTCAAAAAAAATAATAGAATCCAGCACGATTGGGTATTTCGGACGTTGTAAAAAAGTAACGAGAATAGGGGGCCAAGAAACGCGTGGGTCTTTTCAGTAAGTTTTCCTTGTCGCGGGATATGGGTATCGACCTGGGTACTGCCAACACTCTCGTTTATGTCTCCGGTAAAGGCATTGTACTCCAAGAACCGTCAGTTGTTGCCATCGACCAAAACGAGAAGGTTGCGCTGGCTGTGGGAGAAGATGCTAAGAAAATGCTCGGTAGAACTCCGGGAAATGTAATTGCCTTGCGTCCTTTACGTGATGGTGTAATTGCTGACTTTGATACTGCTGAGTTGATGCTGAAGAATTTTATTCAGCGGGTGAACGAGGGTAAATCTTTAGTTTTACCTAGGATCGTAATTGGTATTCCAAGTGGTGTAACTGGGGTTGAAAGAAGGGCTGTCATGGATGCTGCTTCTCAAGCAGGAGCTAGAGAAGTTTATTTAATTGATGAACCTGTAGCAGCAGCGATTGGGGCGGGACTGCCAGTAGCGGAACCTACTGGTAATATGATTATTGATATCGGTGGTGGTACCACTGAAGTTGCAGTATTGAGTCTTCAAGGTACGGTACTGAGCGAATCGGTACGTATTGCTGGGGATGAATTAACGGAATCAATTACTCAGTATATGAAGAAAGTTCATAATCTGGTGATTGGGGAACGTACAGCAGAAGATATCAAGATTCGTATTGGTTCTGCTTATCCTACTCATGATGATGAAGAAGCCATCATGGAAGTTCGAGGCTTACATTTACTTTCTGGTCTGCCAAGAACGGTTACGATTAAAGGACCAGAAATTCGTGAAAGCATGGCTGAACCGCTTTCAGTTATCATTGAAGCAGTGAAGCGGACATTGGAACGTACGCCTCCAGAATTGGCGGCAGATATTATTGATAGGGGCATTATGCTTGCTGGTGGTGGTGCTTTGCTCAAGGGCATAGATACCTTAATCAGCCATGAAACAGGCATTGTGACACACGTTGCTGCCGATCCATTAAGCTGTGTGGTATTGGGCACTGGTCGCGTGTTAGAAAATTTCAAACAGTTAGAACGGGTATTCAGCGCACGTTCTCGCAATATGTAGCTTCGCTATGCTATTGGGAAGATATTGGATTCTGTATGGAATCCGATATTTTCTTATTCAGATTATTAAGTAAATTTTCTGCTATAGGTCGGTTTATATGTTTACTGCACGTCGCTGGTGGGAGCGTTTTGGGTTACAGTTAAGTCTATTAGTTTTAGTGGTTGGTGGTACTTTGGTAGTTCGCCAAACTCAAGGTGAACTTTTAATTGAGTTGTACGATGGAATTACTCGTCCGTTTGAAGTGTTCCACAAACAACCAAATCAAGAAAGATATCTCAAAGATGCTAAGGTTCAGGAACTACAAGCTAAGATAGTTGAATTAGAAAGCCAGAATAAGAATCTCAAGGCTTTATTAAAGTATGTAGAAAAAGAACCAAAAAATTTACCTACGATTCCGGCTCGCGTGGTTGGGCGTAGTGCAGACAATTGGTGGCAACAGGTGACTTTGAATCGCGGTAGCCTTAGAGGTGTTAAACAAGGTTACGTAGTCAAGGCTGAAGGCGGTTTAGTTGGTTTGATAGACAGCGTAACTTCCAATACTAGCCGTGTCTTGTTAATTAGCGATATGAATTCACGAGTAGGTGTAAATATCAGCCGTACTGGAGCCAAAGGTATTTTAAAAGGAGACGGTTCTGCTGATGCGATATTAGAATTTTATGAGAAAGTACCCAACGCAAAACCCGGAGATGTAGTTTCCACTTCAACTTACAGTTCTAAGTTTCCCTCTGGTATACCTATCGGAAAAATAAAATCATTAGATTTAAAAAGACTTCCCGCATCAGTTGCAATAATAGAACTTTTCCCACCGATTCGTTCTCTTGACTGGGTAACGGTTAATCCCAAGCCGAAAAATCCAGCACCCAAAAAATAAAATACACCCCAAGTAAGTTGACATTTGACTAGAAGGAAATGAAGATTCCCAAATTTTGGGTGAGAAAAAAACAAACTTCTCAACAGCCCCCATCCCGACGCAAAAAACCGAAAAAGCCCATCAAACCTCTTTCCCGCTGGCATCCCCGCATGCGTCAAATGACAGATTGGGGAGTGATTGCTGTGTCTGTATTATTATGTTTATTTCTGTTACCAACTCGCTTTCCTGGTATGGAATTGTTGGGAATCGGAGCTAACTGGCTGTTAATTTGGGTTGTGGCTTGGAGTGTTAAGCGTTCCGCTTGGCAAGGGGCTTTTGCTGGTATAATTTTGGGTCTGCTCCAAGATGCAATGACATCACCCCAGCCGACTCATGCTTTAAGTTTGGGTGTGGTAGGTTTTTTAATTGGTTTATTTCAGAAACAACGTTTTATCCAAGAAGATTTTATTTCTATTGCCTTAATCGTTTTCCTGATGGCGATTTTATCGGATACGGTTTTTGCGTTGCAGATGATTGCAATGAATATTGCTAGTTCTGATGTGATTTGGGCATATTACAAAAAGGTGACTCTGGCTTCTGCTATTCTTAGCAGTCTTTGGGCACCTGTGGTGTACTATCCTTTAAATCGTTGGTGGCAACAGTTGAAGTTGGCCGAGCAATCGTCTTAATTCGGCATCAGGCGTTGGGCATTGGTGATTCATTTTTAAGTATTTATATTTACTAAGTAGGTCGGTGTTGAAAATAGTAATGCCGGACAAGTGAATAGTGAGTAGTGAATAGTGAGTAGAAATAAGGCTTTGAAACCGGTTTACATTTTGTAATATAGTTGGGTTTATTTGTGCCGACTTACTTAGAACGGCAAATAGAGGCGGAGTGTGAAGTGAGGAGTCTCTAGCTAAGAAGTTAGAATTCTAGGAATAATCGAAGAAGGAGGAGGGAATCGCAGTAATGTGTGATTCCTTCCTCCTTAATTTTGTTGGAATTTATTGTGCTGGCTCTGGCAATATGGATGCAAGAAGTTAAGTGAAGTGGAGTTTTGAAATTTCAAGCTAAATTGGGTTTTCGATCAATTTCTCTTACCGAATTGAAGAAGAATGCTTCCTAATTATCTGGGAAATTGATTATATTAACGCCAAAATACTCACATAAATTCCTTCGTGTTGTAACCATTCTCAGCCTTAAAAGATCTGAGCTTTATCCCCTGCGCAAGCTACTCGCAATATGTGTAGGTATTTACGCCCGTTTGGGGAATTCCAGGCGCGGTTACGGTTAACAAGAGAATGTACTCACCCCCGCAGCCCAAAACTCAATTTTCGCAGATACTCGTTACCTACTTGGTTACTACTACGAAGCCGTGGAAGCGAGTCAAATTCTTGCATTGAGTATTTCACCATAAAAAAAAATCTTATCATCACGGTGGTTAAAACCACAGATGGCGTTTTTCCTCTCAGCTTTAAAAAGTCTGAGTTTTCAAACTACTGAGTGTTTCTTATGAATAATTCTCCTGGCTTAGATAGTACAGATAAATTGGTATCTAATATCCAAAAGGAAAAAGAAGATGAATTAAAATTACAATCTTCAGTGGAAGCAGGCTCAAACTATGATGATGCCGTAGGAAGCGATTTCGATCGGGCAATGATGCGGCGCTGTTTGGAACTCGCTAGTCGTGCTTTGGGATATACTTCACCAAATCCAATGGTAGGAGCGGTAATTGTCAAGGATGGTGAAATTATCGGAGAAGGTTTTCATCCCCGCGCTGGCGAACCCCATGCTGAGGTTTTTGCACTCAAAGCCGCTGGAGAAAATGCTCGTGGAGCAACGATTTACGTTAGTTTAGAACCTTGCAATCACTATGGACGTACTCCCCCTTGTTCGGAAGCTCTAATAGCCGCAGGTGTGACAAAAGTTGTGGTAGGTATGGTAGATCCCAATCCATTAGTTGCAGGAGGTGGAATCGATCGCTTGCGAAGAGCGGGGATAGAAGTACTTTCCGGAGTTGAAGAATCAGCCTGCCAAAAACTAAACGAAGGTTTTATTCATCGGATTCTTTATAAAAAGCCTTTGGGTATTCTGAAATATGCTATGACTTTGGATGGTAAAATTGCTACTACCACAGGTCATAGTGCCTGGATAACTAACCAAGATGCTCGCAGTACAGTTAGACAAGTGCGGGCTGCATGCGATGCTGTGATTGTCGGCGGGAATACAGTGCGTCAAGACAATCCCCGTCTAACTCCTCGTTTGGTAGGGGCGCACAACCCCCTACGAGTAGTTATGAGTCGTAGTCTTGATTTACCTACCCAAGCAAATCTGTGGCAAACAGATGTTGCCCCCACTCTTGTATTAACTGAGCTTGGAGCTAATCCTCAATTGCAAGAACTTTTACGAAAACAAGGCGTAGAAGTGGTGGAATTATCACCACTCACACCCGCGAGAGTAATGACTTATTTATATGACAAAGGTTTTTGTTCCGTGCTGTGGGAATGTGGAGGAGTTTTAGCAGCTAGTGCGATCGATCAAGGAGCAGTACAAAAAGTCTTAGCATTTATAGCTCCGAAAATTATCGGTGGCAATAATGCTCCCACACCCGTAGGTAATTTGGGTTTTACTACAATGACTCAAGCGCTGTCTTTGGAGCGTGTAGAGATGAGAATTGTAGGTTCTGATTGTTTGGTGGAAGGATACTTACCCCAAAATAATCGCTAATAAATATCTGTTTTTTGTAGCCCAAGTACAGTTGCTGAAAAGTTATATGTTCTTGTCTTTCACTACAAAATGATGATGTTTGAACAATTTGTTTGTCAATTGTATGTTGATTGTAAATTGTATTGGCGTTCATGGGCTATATCGCGGATAAGAGGAAGTCGGGATTGAATGTAATCGCAAAGAAAATCGGCTTCGTGACAATCCAGAGATGCTTGGTTTTTTGTTTGTTTTACCAACAACTGAACCAAGCTTGCATCATCCATTTGCAACAACGTTTTGGTTTGGATTGTTTCTACCACCGACCACACTTGACGCATCATTTTAGGAGTCATTAGACTGACCTTTGCTAAAAATTTAATTAGTTTTTTTCAGGATACACAATTTAAACAGCAATATCCGGTATTAAAGTACAACATTACACTGGTGTGAAAAAAAAATTAATATATTGAGTTATTACTTGATAAACTTTAAGGTTTGACTATTCTATAAGGCAATCTTGGAACAAAAAAATGAGAGATTCTATAAATTTGTTAATTTAATAATTCATTTTTCGTGATTAATACTACGAATAACTAGAGGGCAAGTTTACAACTTTTATCAATCTAATTTTAATTATTAGATTTAATAAATATTAACTTAAAAGTGAGCAAGCACTATCCTTTAATTTTAATAATCTGTAAACAAGGGAAGTTTACAATATTTTAAAGGGTTTTAATTACGAAGTTACTCTCAAAGATTCTCTTCAGGGTAAGTTTTGTTAAGAATATTTACAATTAGCTGATTATAAGCTGTTGTGCATTTAAAATGCACAACAGCAAGTCAAAAGTCAAAAGTCAAAAGTCAAAAGTTAAGAAAGTTTGAGGCATCACTATCGAATAGAATAATGTACAACTTAAATGCGTAGCAGCTTACTAATAAGTAATTAGGCGTAAATGAATATAAGATAAAACCTCGCCACGCCACTTGCACATCCAGGAAACCTGGTGCTTTTCTTGGCTCCTCAATCTCTCTCCCCTATTTTGGAGAGGGAAGCGATACGGCAGGGTGAGGTTTTATATTGCCGTAAAATCACTATTTAAATTTCAATTTATAAGTACTAAATTTACAAAGATTTATGATTATCCACTAACTGGATAAATTCTTTTAAAATATTTGTATATCTTTTCCCTGCTACATGTGATAAATCATTATGATTAGCTTCTTCTACCCATAAGGAAAGTTTTGGTGAAGGGGCTTGCTCGAATAATTTTTCGCTGTGGTAAAAAGGAACAACATCGTCAAGTTTTCCATGCATTATTAAAACGGGACATTTTACTTTTGAAATTTTTTTTAAATTAGGAAATCTATCAAAGGGTAAAAATGGAAAAGGAACTTTTACTCTAAATGCAGAAATAAAAGTACTTTCGGTAATTAAACCAGCAACTGTTTTTCTTACGGCTAAATCTATCACCGAACCTCCTCCGACGGAAAATCCAAATACTATTATTTGTTGTGGTAGTATTTTTAAGTCTTGGATTAAGTAATTGTAAGCGGTATCTATATCTTTGTAAGCATTTTGTTCTGAGGGTTTTCCTTCACTGGTACCATAACCGCGATAATCGTAAGCAAAGACACTAAAACCGATAGTTTTTAATTGTTCTATTGTAGGTCTAATAGTACCCAAATCTGATGCGTTACCGTGAGCGTAAAGGATAGTGTATTTAGCATTGGGATTAATCTCGTGAATTGCGGAGAGTTTGGTTCCATCTTCGCTGGTTAATTTGATAATTTCTTCGGTGTCTTGGTAGCTGGAAGGTTGGGGAATAAAAATAATATTATCTACTTGGAAATAGATGTAGATTGCGAAGGTTAGGTAGATGAGGATTAGGGAAGTTATCATTTTTTTGAAAAGGTTAATGTTAAACATTCAAACTCCATTGAATGGTATTAGTTTGGTATTCACACTCGCTTTGGGTTGCAAACCCAAAGCTAATAGCGAAAGTCCTATTAATAGGACTAATATTTCACTATAGATTTGTAAATTGGTAAATAAATTATCAATAACCTAGCTGGAAATTAAAAATTATTCAGTCATTTTCAGATGACTTTTGCTATTAGCCTGGGGTTTGCAACCCCAGGTGGATTATGATGGTAAATGAAAATCAAATTTTATTTACATATTCGCAAACTAGATTTTGGAGCATCATCTTCAAATTTATCCTTTTCCAAGGATGCAATGACTGTACCTTGTGAATGATGTTGTTTTTGGTTATTTACATAATTTACAGCTTCATTTAATTGTTTACCACCTAGAGAAAAAATACCATATCCTGTTTGCCAGCTAAATTTTTCAATATTTGATGGTGATTCTAAATTAAATTGATGTGCGCTACTTCCTTTAATTTTTTTGACGAAATCAGAAATTGCAAGACTTGGTGGAATTGATACGACAAGATGAATATGATTTTCTGTTCCACCAATAGCGTGAATAATACAACCAAGAGAATCAGATTTGCCGATTATATATTTATGAAAACTTGCTTCTCTTTGAAGTGTAATTAAATTTTTTCTTCCTTTTGTTGACCAAACTAAATGGTAATAAATTCGCCAAAATGCCATAACCGATTTTATTTAATGTATGAATATTTAGGTTATAGCTAAATATAGTTTGGATTGTAAATAATTGGTTGGGAATTTTTATACTGTTGGGATTGTGAATTGTTGATTTGGAATCTACATACACAGATTGGACATTATTTGTTGGGAATTCATATCCCCTTGGGATTGGATATTATTTGTTAAGGAATCACATCCGCTTGGGGTTGCAAACCCCAAGCTAATAGCAAAAGTCCTATAAATAGGACTATTATGATGTTTATTTGATGTAATTAAAGCTCTTTTTTATCCATCCATCTTCGCTGTAGTCCGTGTACTGACCTCTATAATCAATAATTAAAAATATCAAATGATGAAACAAAACAGTAACTTGATTGCATAAATTAACATTTTTCTCAATTTATGATGTTTCTAAAATACACCCATGAGCAGCTTTGTTACGAATTTTTTTCCATGATTTTGTCAGTGATTTATCAACTAATCCTTTGTCAACTAATTTTTTCAGTTTATCTGTAGCACTTAGTTTCTTCATACTATTCATACACCCTTCCAATTTTTTTATAAAGGAATCTTCAAGTTCTAATTCCTTCATACAATCTTTGAGAAGTGATATTTGTGATTCGATATTATTAGGATTTTTTGATAAAAAATATTCTTGCAAATTGTCCATTGTTAGTAAACTCTCTACAGCAACAGAAAGTGTAAACAATTCTGATTCTAAGGACTCTGCTCTTGCTTCAATGATACGTCCCTTTTCTCCTAATGATTCAAAGTGCTTTAACATAGATGACCAGCTATCGTCATTAAAATAAGATAATTCTAATTCTAAATTTCGTTCACTTTTTCTCGTAATTGAGCCTGAGCCTTGATAAACTTTCGGTGAGTTTGATGAATTTTGCCTCAAAATAATTCGCGGACAATTGATGCATAAAATTTGATTAGAAAATTCTGACATGTTTTGAGCGAGTATAGAAAATTAAAGAATACAAAAGTATCTAATAAACTACTTACAATAAATAAATATCAAGAGCGATAATAATTCCTAACCTATTTATCCCAAAAATAAAATTTCTTCAGTCCTATTTATAGGACTTCTGCTATTAGCCTGGGGTTTGCAACCCCAGGCGATTATCACTTCAGTTGATTAGCTTTGCAACCCCAGGCAACGATCGCACAAAAGGATTATCTTGTGGTCATTGGATTACGACCTGACGCTATACGCGATCGCAATCTAAAAGGGTTAATCCCCCTTTACGGGGGAATCCATTTAAGCGCTAAAGTATTTAGCTACGGGGTGATAAGTAATTATCGCCGTTGTACTTTGCTCGGGATAAATCTGCTCGCTTTCATCCATGTACAAGTTAATTCTGTCAGTTTTTAACAGTTCTAATTGCTTGTATTGGTCTGGAATATTGGGACAAGCTGGGTATCCAAAGCTATACCGAGAACCGCGATACCTTTGCGCTAAGATATCCCGAATATTCTCGGGGTCTTCGGCTCCAAAGCCTAATTCGCGGCGGATTCTGGCATGTGTCCACTCTGCAAGGGCTTCTGCCATTTGCACTGCTATTCCGTGAAAATACAAGTAATCTGTGTATTCATTATTCGAGAATAACTTCTGTGCGAATTCCGTAGCAATTTCACCCACTGTCACCGCTTGCATGGGGAAGACATCCATGTGTCCGGTTTCTTTGGGGGCAAAGAAGTCTGCTATACACATACGACGCATCGATCTTTGACGGGGGAATTCAAATTCTGCAACCTGTTGGGAATGGTTTTCGGGGTTGTAGATATGCAGTGTATTTCCTTCTGCTTGGGTGGGGAAGTAACCGTAAATTACTTGGGGATGTAACAAGTTTTCTTCTACTACCCGTTTTTTCCACTTTTCTAGAATTGGATATACTTTCTCTTGTAAGAAAACCTGATATTCTTCTTTTGTTTGACCTTTTGGTTTTCTAAATTGCCATTGTCCGGCGATTAAGGCTTGTAAATCCAAGTACCAAAAGAGTTCTTCGATGGGAATATCTTCTGGTTGTAGTAATTTGCTTCCCCAGAATGGTGGTGTGGGACGTTCGGTGTCTATTTCAACTGCTTCGGAACGTTTGGTATCGATGACTTTTGGTTCTGCTGCTGCTTTTTCTTTCGCGGACTTTTCTTTTTTGGCTTTATGTCCGTTTCCATTTTGAGAAGTTTCTGCTTCTGCAAATTCACCTTGGAAACCTTTAAAATCATCCCAATTATTACCAGCTTTGGCTGGCATTAGTTTGTCCATGAAGTTCAAGTCTGAGAATGCATCTTTTCCGTAGATAACTTTACCTTTATAGGTATTTTGACAGTCTTGGTTGACAAATTTGGGAGTCAAAGCAGCACCACCTAAAATTACGGGAACGGTGATACCTTTTTCGTTGAAAGTTTCGAGATTATCTTTCATAAACGCTGTAGATTTCACCAATAAACCGCTCATGGCAATACAATCTGGTTTATGCTCTTCGTAGGCTTTGATAATATTCTCTACTGGCTGTTTAATTCCCAGGTTAATAACTCGATAACCGTTGTTGGATAAAATAATATCCACTAAGTTCTTACCAATGTCGTGAACGTCTCCTTTTACGGTGGCAATCACGAAGGTTCCTTTGGCATTATCTACTCCCGCTTCTGATTTTTCCATGTGCGGTTCTAAAAATGCCACCGCTGATTTCATGGTTTCTGCTGATTGTAGTACGAAAGGTAGCTGCATTTGTCCGGAACCGAACAATTCACCAACGACTTTCATCCCATCTAATAAGTAAACGTTGACGATATCCAAGGGGGGATATTTTTCCATCGCTTCCTTGAGTACGTCTTCTAAACCGATTCTTTCCCCGTCAATAACGTGTTGTTTGAGTCGTTCTTCTAAAGGTAAACTAACGTCAACACCTTTATCTCGCTTAGCGCTAACCCCTTCAAACATGGTGGTTAATTCTGCTAAGGGGTCGTAAGTGCAGATATCACCTTCAAATTTACGGTTGTCGTAAATTAAGTCGCGACAAACTTTTTGATGTTTCTCTTCTATTTTGGCCAGGGGTAAAATCTTGCTGGCGCTAACGATAGCCGCATCCATTCCCACTGACATACATTCGTGAAGGAACATGGAGTTTAAAACTATCCGTGCTGCGGGATTTAAACCGAAGGAAATGTTGGAAACACCTAATGCTACATGACATCCGGGTAATTCTTGAGTAATACGACGGATGGATTCGACGGTAGCTTTACCGTTTTCTCTATCTTCTTCAATTCCGGTGGAAATGGGTAGCGCTAGAGTATCGAAGAAAATTTCGTGAGCGGGGATACCGTATTCTACAGCTTGACGGTAAGCGCGTTG
>JBCCSG010000006.1:0-55710 GCA_039200565.1 Cyanobacteria bacterium P01_D01_bin.50
CTTTTTCTAAGTCAGTTGCTTGTGCAATATAGAATTTTTCTGCCGACTTGAGAACCCAGATTGGAGGAAGCCAAGTGTTTCGGGGTTGGAGTACAGCTAAATGTATAGCAAGTTGGGTATACTTTATGGTTTGTTCAATACTACCAATGGATAATAATTCTCCCAACTCTACTTGTAATAATTGTTGAAGCTCTTCTGAGGGAATATGTTCGACAATCTCAGCATCATATTTCATCTCCTGTCGATCTGTATCTGAAGATAAGAGCTTGCTATAAATATAGCGATTAATTTTAGAAATGATTAAATCAAAATCAACTTCGGCGAGCAAATGTCCCAAGTGCGATCGCAGCAAACCTCTAAAATTTTCGTTATCAATATTGATACTTTTATAATTAATAATATCTAAGAAATTACCGTTAGCTACTTGAGAGCAGCCAACTTGACTTGATGCAGCATCTTCTGCTGCTATTAATTCCATTAAACGTTGATTTTTACTTATTTTAGTACTTTCGTTGTCAGTAAATTGGTTCATTCGATTTTAGATTTACGACTATATAGCTTGTTTACTTTTACAAGAAGAGAGGAGACGGTTTTAAATATTAGATTTTAATTAACAAATTTATCAGTCTTGACTTAAACTCTCAAAATATACTAATTCATCTGGATAATCTGGATCGACACCGCAATCGATGAGTCCAATTTTGATTTTTCTGTAAAAGGGTACGGCATCAGGAAGGGAGTGCAACCCAATACGTCCCTTATACCCTAATTCGTGACTGCGATCGACGGCAAAATCAATTAAGTTACCCCCCACACCTTTATAGATAGGAGGATTGTTAATTGCTTTTCGATTCCAAGGAGCAGTTGCAATGTAATCTACATGCACTAAAGGCTCTCTGAGTTGCGATTTAATTTGACAACGATCTTCAAAAATTTCGATTATCATCAAACCTTGGGTAATACCTTCGCACTCAACTGCATAAAGTTCGTTTCCCGCTCCAGCCCGCTGATTTTTGTCTTGCCAATTCCATTTTGAGTCTTCGCTATCACTACCTTTTAGTTGCGGTTGCCATAATTTAACAAAATCTTTGATATGCTTTGATGTTAACCCAGTGATGATGGCATCAACGACTTGGTTGTCTTGCGCCCGCAATAATTTAATGGGACACTTGAAATTAGAAACCACAATTAATTAGAACGAATTTACGCTTAAGAGTTTATTCAACTTGTGCGAAATTTCCAATGGCTAATGCTACGTTAACTCCCATTCCGCTCTAAGGTTACTGATAAAATTTCTCCCCCTCTACCCCCTCTACCTCCTCCCTCAACGCCGGTAATCTTCTACTCAGAAGGGAGCTTATCGCTCTGTGCCTGGAAGGCTAGAGCTACACCTACAAAGCCTACCTGCGTTGGCTAAATTGGGCGCATTTTTATCGCCAATTACCCACAACTCAAACCATAATTACGATAACCACCTTGTGATGATTCCGCTACTAAGAAAATCTCGCCATTTTCATCCTTAAAAAATTTCTGTGCTTCCACAATTCTTGTTATGACAACTTTTTTCTCCCCATTTCCTACCGTTGCACTTAGATTCTCTGACGGTAAATCAACCCAATTGGTAATTACTCCCAACTTCCTTAAAGGTTGGTTGGGATTTAGGGGTAAACCTCCCCTCCCTGTAGAGATAAAACTACTAGCATTTTGCATTCCCCTGGGAGTACAAGCTTGGGAAATTAATTGTGATGCATCTATGAGATTATTAGGTAGTTCGATTAAACCACGATTCGGATCGAGATCGGCCAGTCAAAATTCTAATTTAAATAGTTTTCAACCATCTTTGATAAGTAAGTGGATCAAATTAAATATGAAACCTCACCCTGCCGTATCGCTCCCTCTCCGATACTTTGGAGAGGGATTGAGGAGGCACTGCATATCCAGGCAGGTTTCCTGGATATGCAAGTGGCGTGGTGAGGTTTCATCTAATTAGTAATCTTGAATCAAATTTATTTGTGCCGCAGGGCACCCTACAAATATTGACTTCTATCCAAACTCGCTACCAACTTAATCCCAAATTGCTCTTCAACGATTTCTTTGCTATAACTCAAGCTCCAAAGTTCAATATCACAATCATCATCTTTACTCGCTGGAAATAGCTTTAAATATAATTCTTTATGATCTTGACGATAATCGCATTCTATTCTCGATATTGCTCCAATTTGTCTTCTGTCAAGGGATGTTGCTAATCTTAATAAACTACTTAATTCCTGTACTATTAACTTTTGATCTTTTGTTGCTAGACTCTGGAAATTTTCGTGTTTTTTCTTGGGCTGTGATTTACGGTGATAACGGGCTAAGTTGGCGATAATTTCGATTTCGGTTTCGTTATAACCAAGTAATCCGCTATTGCGAATCAGATAATACGAATGCTTGTGGTAGGAAGAATGACTAATATAATGTCCGCAGTTGTGTAATATTGCCGCAGCCCATAGTAAAAATCTTTCTTGATTTCCCCAATGGTGTAGATTACCTTTGGTTTGATCGAATAATGATACCGCAAGTGAGGCAATTCGTTCGCTATATTCTAAATTAACCTTGTACTTCTTAGCAATTTTCAGCACGCTTCGCTGTCGTATCGTACTTTGAAAGCGCAGACGATTGTCTATAAAATCGTGCGCTAACATCCAATCTACAATCACTCCTTCTCGTAACGCTCGCTCGCAGGTGGTTATCGATTCTACACCTAAAAGTGTCATCGCTTCTTGTAGTATTACGGCTCCTGCTAGTATAACTTCTGACCTTTTATCTGGCATACCTGGTATATCTGCTCGTTGCTCATTCGTCATTTTACGCAAGCGCCATACCCATTCCCGTAAATCTTTTAAAGTGAAGCTATAACCGTTTAATGTTGAAGGAATTGAATCTGATGTTTCTTTTGCATGAATGATGGCTAAGGTTTCGATTGTACCGGAAGTTCCCACCAAACGAGCTTGCTCGCCAAAGTTAATGTTTCCTAATACTTCTTCCACTGCACGCTCAATCATTCCCCGTGCATAAGCTTGTAGATAATTAAATTCATTATCGCTAATTGGATCGGTAGTAATCAATTCGCTAGTTAATCTTACTGCACCAACCTTACTGCTTGTAAGACAGCGCTCCTCGTGAGAATCACCTAAAATCAATTCTGTGGAGCCACCACCAATATCAATTATGATGTGTGCTTCGTTATTAAACTCCATCCCCGAAAGTACGCCTAAATAAATCCTTCGCGCTTCCTCTTCTCCGGAAATTAAGTCAACATCTAAATTTAACTCTTCTTTGATACGCCGTAAAAAAACTCTACCATTGGGTGCTTCTCTGACGGCACTAGTCGCTACGGTAATTAATGCTTCAGCATCTAAGGTTTTAGCAATCTCTACAAAGCGACTTAAAGCTGTTATTGTCCTTTCCATTATTTCATCTTTGAGATTTCCCGTACCAATTTCGCGATCGCCAAGTCTAACAGTTTCTTTTTCTTTACCAATGATGCTAAAAGATGGTAATGATGGTTCAATTCTCGCAATTACCATGTGTACGGAGTTAGTACCTAAGTCAATCGCAGCAAGTATGCGGTTAGACTCTATATTTTGAATGGAAATATCTTCTGTTGTTTTCACCACTGCATTAATCATTTTATTTTTTTATAAAATGTAGTTTAAGGGAACAAGTTTAGAAACAATCGGTACAATAATTCGATTTAGTCACACAATACAAAATAATCTGAATAAATTTCAAAAATTGTGAATGCCAGACTTTTGAATGCCAGACTTTTGACTTCCGCCAAGCAGTTGACTTTTCCAAGATTCAACAAACAACTCATGCCGTCTCTTTCTACAGCCTCACCGTGAACATTCAGAAATAGTTTAGTTTTTATTTCATTTTTATTGTTTTTACAAATATCAAATAAAGTTATTCTATAGTGGTTAAGAAGTGTAAAGCTTCATCATATTGATAATTTTTGATGATTATGGTTACTCAACCAGAAGAAAACATTGAATCTAGCTTTAGTAAAATCATCCGACTTCTACGATGGAATAAACCAGAAGGAAGATTAATCTTAATGATTCCCGGTTTATGGGCGGTATTCTTAGCAGCAGAAGGAAAACCACCTTTACCATTAGTAGGAGTGATTATTTTAGGTGCCTTTACCACAAGTGCTGCTGGTTGCGTTGTCAACGATTTATGGGATAAAGATATCGATCCAGAAGTGGAAAGAACAAAAAGTCGTCCTCTTGCTTCTCGCGCACTGTCTGTAAAAGTGGGAATAGTTGTAGCGATTGTGGCGATGGGTTGTGCTGCGATTCTCGCTTTTTATCTTAACCCGCTCTCATTCTGGTTGTGTGTTGCGGCTGTGCCGGTAATTGTGCTTTATCCAGGCGCTAAGCGAGTATTTCCCGTACCCCAGTTAATGCTTTCTATTGCTTGGGGTTTTGCCGTATTAATTAGTTGGAGTGCAGTTACACAAAACCTTTCACAAGCAACTTGGTTGCTCTGGGGTGCTACTGTATTCTGGACTTTAGGATTTGATACAGTTTATGCCATGAGCGATCGCGAAGACGACAAGCGCATCGGTGTCAATTCCAGCGCCTTATTTTTTGGTAACTACGTACAAGAGGCGATCGCTATTTTTTTCATTGGAACTATTGGTTTACTATTTTGGTTAGGAAGATTCACGCATCTTCATATTGCATTTTGGATAAGTCTGGTAATTGCATTTGCACTTTGGGTATGGCAATATCTCAGACTGAAACAATCAGATTTACCAAACTCAGCTTACGGTGGAATGTTCCGACAAAATGTCTGGATTGGTTTTATTCTTCTTGCCGGAATGATTGCTGGGTGCTTTTGAATTATTTTTATTCAGGAGTTAGAGGTTAGGGTGTGTTTTCAAATCCGCCGTCACCCTATAAGGGTGCGGCTATAGGTACAAAGCCCTTAAAGGGCTATAAAACTCAGGTTTTTTATAACCCTTTAAGGGCTTTGTAATTGTAGCTCCAGGCTTTAGCCACAGAGCGGTTGGCGTTGGCAAGAAATTGCGAACGCTCGCAACCGGATTTTTACTGATTTTGGATAAAAATTGAGTAAATATATCTAAGGCTAGATACGAGAATTTACTAATTGTATTACTAGTTGGATATATATCTATTTGATTAACATCCTCAATTCGATGAAGCAATCATATTTAATGAGGCTCGCTACCATAACTTTACTATCTTTGGGAAGTGTGGGAGTTGTGGGGGGAGGTTTCTTTTTCACACAAGCTTTTAATCAAAAAAATGAAACTGAGGCAGTTTTAGATACCTCAAGTTATCAAAGTATTCGTCATAATACTTGGTCTAATGAAACACAAATTAAGCATTTTCCCGCCACTATTCCTGCTGAAGGTACAGATGTGCGGGTTATTTATTATCCGGGTTCTTCAGAATACGGCAGAATCTTTCAACTGCATATGAAATTACCAGAACAACAGATAAAAAAAGCACTTTATGAATATAGAGATATAGCTAAATATAAATATAGAGGTGGTGATACAAATGACCATGCAAATCAGAAAAATGGCGTACCTACCACTTTTTTGTATACTAGCGATTTACAAGCAGGAACTTTTCCATCAACTTATGAAATTTTAGTATTAAATGCAAACGATCGCGGTACTTCTGATTTTCCTTGGAATCATGGAGATAGTTATGGTGTGGCAATTGATAAGATAGCTTCAGAAATTGTTTATTGGGCTGAAGAATGGTGAGACAATTTTGGATTTTAGATTTTAGATTTTAGATTTTCCATGATGAATTATTACTAATTTTTACCTATTTTCTCCTATATATTCTGCATCTGGAACATTTTTTTATAGGTAATTTTATAGCAGGAACAGAGTAATTAGAACAAAAACTCTAGCTTACAAAAATAAGCCCACAACGGTGGGCTTTGTAATTGTAGCGATACCCTTGTAGGGTATCCTAAATATTGACAAAAAATAATGATTTACAATTAAAATATTCTCATGAAAAAAGTGATAATTGGTGTGATGGGAGTGGGAGAAAAAGCTACATCAACTGATATCGAGAATGCTTATGAATTAGGAAAGAATATTGCTGAAGAAGGTTGGATTTTATTAACTGGTGGTAGAAAAGCTGGAGTAATGGATGCTGCTTCTGTGGGTGCTAAATCTGTTAATGGTTTAACTATTGGTATTCTACCGAGTAAAGATTATCAAGGAATTTCTGAAGCAGTAGATATTGCAATTTTTACTGATATGGGAAATGCACGAAATAATATTAACGTGCTTTCTTCTGATGTAATCGTTGCTTGTGGAATGGGTGCTGGTACGGCTTCCGAAATCGCTTTAGCCTTGAAAAGTAATAAAAAAGTTATTTTATTGAATCAGGATGAAGAAAGTCAATCTTTTTTCAAAAAATTATCACCAGATAATATTTATATTGTTAAAAATGTCGTAGAAGTAATTTCACAAATTAAAGCTTTTGTTTTAACTAAGTAAGTTGGCACAAATTAAACCCAACTATATTACAGAATGTAAGCTGGCTTTAAAGCCTTGTTCCGAACGAGCTATTCGCTATTCCCTATTCACTTATTCTAATTACTATTTTCAACGCCGATCTACTTACTTAAGGGTGTTGTTTTTAAATTAATACTATGGTAATTTAATATACGTATTTTCAAAAAGTTCAGGACTTACGCAATTGTCACAATAATCGGTTGGTGCGTGACACTAAAAACCTTATTACTACGTTTAAAATTAGTCAAAGTTTCACAGCACCCTACAGGAAAAATGTGCCGGTTGCGTAAGTCCTAAAGTTCACAATATAACTCTAAACTTTTCAAGTAAGAGTGAGTTAAAATTAAAAATATGGCATCTCTATCTTTTCTCCCAGCAGGCTCTCAAATCGACCAAGATTCTATCGAAGATAAACAATTAAATGTAGATGATAAAATTACCGTAAGCTTTGAGTTAAACACTACTGGTTTGAATGCAAATTTACAATCTATTGATATTCAACTAGATGTAGATACTACCGAAGTTGATGGACAATCAGTTAGAACAGAAGCAGATGAAACAGCATTTCCCGATTTTGTCGGTAATGTAATTTCCCAGGAAGATGGTATTGTTTCCATAGTATTTGAGCGTGATGGTCCTCCTGGAGCAATGCCAGATACTATTAAAGTGATAGTAGAAACGGAATTAACAGCTTTAACAGGTTTAAAAAATGATGGAAAATCTGACTTAGGAATTACTGTACTTGAAGCTATTGATGTTGATGGAAAAGATGTTACTGACTTATTTGAACCATCCAGTCAATCAGTAGATTTTCAACCATTTCCTATTGTTAGTGTATCGGTTGATAAAACTTTACCTTTATCTGAAGCAAACGAAGATTCGGGAACGTTTATTATTAATTTAAATGAACCCGCTCCTGTTGGTGGTTTGCTTGTTAATTTCGATCCTGTTCAAACTAATGGAGGAGGTGATCTTAATGTATCCATTGTTAATGGTACTGCTCAATTCGACGAAAATAATGTACCTTCAGGTATTTTGATTGAAGAAGGACAAAATGTTGCCACTATTACCATAACTGCCATACAGGATAATATACCAGAAGGAGAAGAAATCAGTGGTTTCGACCTTTTACCAGGAGATGGTTATATAATCGATCCTGATAATAATAGCGCTAGTTTTATCGTGACAGATTTACCAATCGTTAGTTTCAGCGTCGATCGAACTGTTATTTCCGAAGGTGAAGAAAAACCACAAGTCTTTACTTTTGAACTTAACGAACCAGCACCAAATGATGGTTTAACTGTAAGATTACAGTTGGAAGATCCTGATGGCGACTTAGGAGATGGAGGTTTTCCTTCAGAGCTTTTCAATAATATTGATGAGTCGAATTTTTTCGTCGAAAATGGTAATTTGTTTCTAGAATATACAATTTCGGCCGGAGCAACCGAAGCTACTTTAAGTTTTTTAACTGGTGAAGATAATAAGATTGAAGGAGACGAAACTTTTACATTAACTCTTCTCGATGACGAAAGTTATTCCATTGACTCAGCTTCAGTTGGTATAGTTAGTACAATTACTGAGAAAGAAGTCATCAATGGAACTCCCAGTGGAGAAAACTTATTTGGTACAGATGCTTCGCAGTTTATCATCGGTTTTGCAGGGAATGACACTATCTTTGGTAATGGTGGTGAAGATAACCTAATTGGTAATGAAGGTGATGATTTAATTTATGGTGGTTCCCAAGCCGATACGATTTTAGGTGGTGAGGGAAATGATACTATTTTTGCTAATGGTGGTGGCGATTTAATCAACTCTGGTACTGGTGAAGATATAGTTTGGCTAGGTGCTGGTAAAGCTACTGTCATTCTTGAAACTGGCGAAGGTTTTGACACCGTGAATAATTTTCAATTAGGCGGAATAACTTTCCAGGTTGAAAGTACAGATAACCTTTCCTTTACTGATAGTGTTGATGGTGCGAAAATTTTCCAGGGAGATGATTTGTTAGCTGTTGTTTCTTCGCAGTTTGCAAATACTTTCAGCGATAATCAAGGTAGTATTTTTATTGCATAATTTAAGTAGATCAGCGTTGAAAATTATAATATGCGATCGGCGAGTAGTGAGTATTAATAAGGCTTGGAAGCCAATTTACCCAATTTATATTAAGTAATGTAAATTTAGTTCAAAGTCTCGATCAATCTCACTATTTACTATTCCCAATTACAATTTTCAATGCCAACCTACTTAATGCTGCAATTCTAAATAATTAACACTAAAGAGATTATTATCATCTATCCAGCTTTTTCTTAACTTAAATCCTGCTTCTTGAGCTAAATATCGAATATCTTCTGTACTATATTTATGAGAGTTTTCAGTGTGAATACTTTCTCCTTCTTTGAAGCTAAATTTTTCTCCTGAAACTGTAACAAACTGAGACTTTTTACTAATTAAATGAAGTTCTATTCTAGCTAGAGTTGGATTATAAGGAGCATAGTGATAAAAATTATCTAAATTAAAATCAACATTGAGTTCCCTGTTAATATTATTCAGAATATTGAGATTAAACTTTGCCGTCACACCCTGAGAATCATTATAAGCAGCATGAAGTATATTAGGGTCTTTTTTCAAATCAAATCCTATTAACATACCTCCTTGACCATTTAATAAATTTGCCGATTTTTTTAATAAAGTGGTCGCTTGAGAACTATTCAAATTACCGATTGTACTACCAGCGAATAAAATGACTCTATTTTTGACATTTTTGCAATCAGGTAATTTGTCTTCGGGTAATTTTAATTCTTGAGTATAATCACCTACAACAGCAATGATATCCAATTCTGGATACCTGGAACTTGTAAATTCTGCATAGTCAAATAAATGTTCTTTGGCGATATCAATAGGTATATAGCCTATAGGACTATCAAGAGCATCAATTAAAGGGTAAACTTTCTCAAGACTGCCACTACCATACTCAATCAATAAACAGTTTTCATCAATTATTTCTGCAATTTCTTTGCTGTTTTTTTGCAATATATCAATTTCAGTTCTAGTGAGATAATATTCCTCTAATTGACAAATTTGATTAAATAAATCTGACCCTAATTTGTCGTGATAGAAGAACTGGGGAGGAAATTCTTTTTGTGGTAAAGAAAGACCATGTAAAACTTCATTACGAAAATTGATTAATGTCGGTTTCAAATCTGAGAAAGTCAATTTTTGCATGCTAATTAATCAGAATTCTCCTAGGAATAAAAAATGCGATCGCAAATTTAGTATTATTAGGAATCTTGAGCGATTCTAAAACCTGCGTGCTGATAGAAATACGGACGAAACCAGTTACGATAAGATTTGGCAGCCATTGAACCATTACTTGCCCAAGAACCACCTAGCATCATTTTGTGTCCATTGTCAAAAAAAGGAGCCGCTGCATCTTCATATAGAGGATGGGGCTTGAATCCTGGTAAAGGGTTGAAATCATCACTCAACCACTGCCAAACATTACCCCGAGTATCATATAATCCCTCTGGACTTTGGATAGTTTCCAAGCTATCTACTGGACTAGGAGAACCATACTTTAAATTGAGATTATATTCTCTATCTTCCTCGCACTTAGCACTAGCAATATTCCACTCTCCTTCACTCATTAAGCGAATTCCCTTACCCTTTGAGCGACAGTAAGCCATTGCTTCATAGTGATTCACTTCTACAGGCCAGTCAAGAGGTAAATCAATCTCATCAAACATGGCTCGATATTTGTACCTACCATTACTGGGTATCCAAAATTTGGGGTGTTTAACGTTGTATTTTGTCTTCCAACCCCAGGATTCATCATCCCAAAAGTCTGGATTTTCGTAGCCATTATCTTCTACAAACTTGAGAAATTCCCCATTGGTAATCAGATACTTACTCGCTAAAAATGGTTTCACTTCCAATTTCCGAGTACCGTATTCGCTATCCCAGCCATAAGTAGAAGCATTTTCAGCTTTCCCTAGTTTCGTTACCCCTCCTGCAACCGGAATCATTTCATTGGCGGCTACCTTACCATTTGAAGATGCATATTGCCACCCAAAGGGACGTTTAAGCCTATCAACAGGAAGTTGTCGCAGAAGCATTGAAGAAGTTTCAAAATGAGTGCGATTGTGTTCTATACCCATCATCAGTGCCCAGAGGGGATGATTTTGATCGATGGGGAGATTGAGTGGTGTATTTTGGATAACTTTTGTAATCTCTTCTTTGGCTTTATCTCTATACTGCCAAACATCTTCCACTGTAGGCCATTCTACATCTTTCATCGCTTCATCAAGTTCGTCAGGGGTTGTAGGATCTACCCCTATCTCGAACAGGATTTCGTATTCAGGGTTAATGGGCTGATTTAATAACCCAACACGAATCAATTTATTTATGTAGAAGACAGGCGAGTGCCCTAAGTAGAAAATCAGACGATTTCTTAAGCCATCGGGGTTTATATAGAATGTCTCTTCCCCCACTATACTTTTCATGAGAATTTCTTCGAGTTCCCATGAGTTCTCAAAGTAGTTGAAAAGTGTTTGTCGCGAGCACTTGTCAAGTTGGGGAGATTCGATTGATTTGAGCAAATCCATTTTCATTTACCGTGGAAAAAAGCAATTGACTTGTATGGCTGTAAAAGCAGTATCTGTAAGCTTTTGGTTCAGTTTGATTTCGCCCATATCGATAACATCAGCACCCCTGGTTGCTCTTGGATTTGGTCAGTTTTAGCATTTATGGTTATTTTCAAATAAGTTACCTGGTGAATTTTACCAGGATTGCGCACCCTAAAAACGACTCTCCTTCCACCAGAAGAATATCAGTGAAGATGCAATAGAGATGCAAACTCTAAATTAAACACTTTAAAATTATTACATAGCAAGGCTTTTAGCCAAAAAAATCCTCCTCATAGATTTTATAACGCTCAGAATGCTTCTGGTATCTGTTTAGGTTCGTTTCCCCGATTTTCAGAATTTATTTGACAAATCTCATCTAACAAAGCTTCATATTCTATAGGCTCTTCAGGAATAAATCCTAAATCTATTTGATTTTCATAGTTACTTACAGGTGATATCCGTATTTGTATTATTAGCTTTCCTTTCTGCCAACCAACTCCCGTAATTCTTAAAACTTGACAACCTGTAATATACTCGTGTTTGATTTCAGCCAAATCTATTTTTCTTTTACCAAGAGATATATCCCCGAAAAACTCTAACATTGAAACGCCTGGATGAAAGCTATTATATTCGTAAATACGTCTTTTTAATTTATCCTGAATATTTTTTTCAAGTAGCTGTTTAATCCTATTAACCTTAAAAGTTTCTTCTCCTAAAAGAACAACATCATCACTTTCTAAAAGTATAATTTTATCGTTCATCTTAATATTACTTAAAAATTACTTCTATATCAAAACTATTAATTTTATAATTTAAACCTAGTTTTTCAGATAAACTGCTAATTTGCTGACAACAAATTAGCTATAAATATGGTAAGTAATATAAACCAAACTTACGCGATCGTCACAAAAACCTGGTTGGTGCCTGATACTAATTGTTTATTATTATATTAATAATTATTCAATGTACAAGCACTCTACAATCAGAATGTGCCCGTTACGACAAGAATATTTTCTTGTTTATATTGTAGCCACGGAATTGCTCAAAGTAAACTTCAAAACTTTGCGTCATGGGTACCCGTCACTCTGCGCTTACTTCTGCGTTCCTTTGCGTTTCAAAATAAATTATCCCGGCGATATCACAAGCCAGAAAAATCCATAGTTTCTACAACTAAAGTATTTAAATTAACTCTACGAATCGCGTGATTATTTGTATCCGCGATATATAAATAATCATCGAAAACACTTATTCCTGAAGGTTCGTAAAAAAGACTGTTTTCAGCTTTACCATTTTGCAAACCTTTTCTACCACTTCCTAATATACTTCGACAATCGCCGAAGCCAGGATTTACTAATTTAATTCTGTGGTTGTATGTATCGGCAACCCACAAACAATGATTAGCGTATTCTATTCCCAAACAATGCTGTAATCTGACATCAAAACCATTCCCATCAATATCACCAAAAGCATTTAAATCACCACTACCGCAAATTGTTCTTACCTTTTGGTTATCTAAATTAATTCCTCTAATCGAACTAACTTCACTATCGGCGATAAATAATTCATTACCATTACTTGTAATTCCACTGGGTTGAGCAAAAGCAGATTCAGAAAGCTCGCCATCTACACAAGATTCTGCACCTCTACCAGCGTAAATTTGTATAGAATTATCTTCTAAATTTAATTTCCAAATTTGATGGCAACCAGCCATTGCTATAAATAACTTGTTTTCAGTTTTTACTAAATCCCAAGGAGAATTTAAAGCTGTTTTAAATCCAGTATTATCTAAAATTTGAAAGTCGAAACTTTGTTGACCATTACCAGCTATAGTTTCTACATTTTTATGCTGTAAATTTACCTTTCGTATGGCATGATTTTCAGTATCAGCTACATACAAAATATCATTTATTTTATCAAAAGCCATTCCTTGGGGAGCAAAAAACTCTGTTTCCTTGAAGCTGCCATCTTTTAAACCAGCTTTACAGCTACCAATTATATGTAAAACTTCCCCATTTAAATTACTTACAACAATGCGATGATGTCCGGTATCGGCAATGAATAATTTAGAGTCAGTAGCTAAAACTTTACCTGGAAAAGCTAAAGGTGAAATTAACGGTGCTTTCTGTTTTTCTAAAATTAATTTAAATTCTTGAGAATCAATCGTACCTTTTTCTTGATGCTGTTTAATTAACTTTACAATCAACTCATCTAAAATTTGACGCTTACCTTCACCCGTTAACGAGGTTACCAAATAACCTTGTGGATCGACGATCGCAAAAGTTGGATAAGCCCGTACAGTATATTCTTGCCAAACCCGAAAATCCCTGTCAATTAAAACCGGGTGTTCGATATCGTAACGTAAAATCGCTTGACGAATGTTTTCGATTTCCTTTTCATTGTCAAATTTAGCCGAATGTATTCCTAAAACTATAGCGCTATAGTTATATTTTCTTTCCAGGTACTTTAAATCTGGTAAAACATGCAGACAATTGATACAGCAGTAAGTCCAAAAATGAAGAATTACAATTTTACCCCTGAGTTGTTTTAATGACAAAGGTTTATTGGTGTTTAACCAAGAGTAATTTTGTGGTAATTCTGGTGCGCGAATTCGAGACATTTTTTAATTGGGCATTGGGTATTGGGCATTGTTAAATATATAATATCTTGATAAATTTGCTGTTTATTGAAATTCGTACAAAATGTCGGGTAAATAATTTTAGGGTGCTGTATTCTGTGAAAAATATCGTATGTGACCAACAAAATTTATTCATAGCCTCACGCACAAATAATAGTAGGGTGCTGTATTCTGTGAAAAATATCGTATATTACCAACAAAATTTCTTCATAGCGTCACGCACAAATAATAGTAGGGTGCTGTATTCTGTGAAAAATATCGTATATTACAAACAAAATTTATTCATAGCCTCACGCACCAAAAGAATATTAGTAAATAATAGTAGGGTGCTGTATTCTGTGAAAAATATCGTATATTACAAACAAAATTTATTCATAGCCTCACGCACCAAAAGGATATTAGTAAATAATAGTAGGGTGCTGTGACGCTCTTACAAAATATCGTATATTACAAACAAAATTTATTCATAGCGTCACACACCAAAAGGATAATGAAATCCACAAATTTTAATCAGTTAATTATTCATTTCACTGCTGAATTTCGGGCACGTCTTGGGGTACTTCCACTTCTGAAGTCATTTCTGGAGTTTCTTCCACCGTAGATTGTTGAGAATTCAAAACTTCATCCGCTTCTGTGGCTACTGGTTCTTTTTGTACTTCCAGTTTTTGCTCCGGTATTACCTCTGGTGCCGGAATCTCAATGATTGGTGGAATTTCCTCTACTGTAGATTCCTGAGTCTCAATAACTTGTGAATTTTCTTCCTCCATGATTTCTTCTGATTTCACTTCCGGAATTGTTTCTTCCGTAGCTTCCAATTCAGTAGTCTTAGGTTGTGGATTTTCAATTACCTCCGGGGTTGTTTCTTCTAAATTCGGTTGTGGAGTTGGTTTTTCTTGTTTACCACGCTTGAATCGACTAAACAATCCACCTTCTGATTTTTCTTTTTCAGGTTTTTCTTCTAATTGGGTTTGGGAAGTTACTTCAGTTGGTATTTCAACAGCATAATTTTGGTCTACAATTCCTCTTACATCAACAGAGGAAAGTTCTCCTCGAACGATTTTTGCAAGAGTATCTTTACCATTGGGTTCATAAATGATAGTTCTAAGAGTACTGTTAAAGACGTTTTTTACCGGATTCCCTTGATTATCCAGAAATTCCAGTTTTACCCAGTTTTTACCGGGATTAAAACCTTTTAGATATAATGATTGCCACCGATCGATAATAAAACTTTCACCATTTATTGTGCAGCGAATTCGCCAATCTGATATTGGACTATCGGGATTATCTTTAGCAAGAATATGTAATGGAGCATTGGTTAGGTAAAAATCAAGTAAAATCGGTTCTGCTCCATAACTACCTTCTGGATGATTGTAAGTTAATATTGGCAAATTTGTATCTGGATTGTTATCCGTGCTCTTAGTAAATACGTGAAATGTTGTTTGAGCGTAGGCACCTTCATTTTTATAGCTTTCATGCCAAGGGCGAGAAGCAAAGACACGTAAAGTATGGGTACCAGCTGATAAATCCGATAACTCCAATGGTTGATTTAAGTCGTAAACTTCTAACCCTGGTTGATTATCTAAAATTACCTGTAAATGAGAACCTAGTCCGTACTGTGAATTTTTAAATATCGGTAAATCTTTTACAAGTATACGAACTTCTAATTTATCTTCTTGTAATACTTGATCTGGTTGAGGATTAAGTATTTTTACCTGCGGTTGATACTCTTCTAAAGGTTCGCGCAATTCTTGGATCGCTTCTGGAGGAGCAACTTCGGAGATTTGTTTAGAAAGTGGAGCATTTTTTTCGGCTATTGGTTTTTCACCTAAGTCTATCGATACATCTTGACTAACTGCTTTACCACCGCAGGCAGTTAAACTTAATACCAGCAGACATACTATTAGATTCTTAAACAACGCATACCTCTTCCGAATCAACTTGCTTAAAGCCTTTGTCAACCATGAGTTCATTTGTTTCTACCTAGAATATTACTCAACAACTTATATCGCTTCTATATAAACACCTATAATACCTACAATATAAATAATGGTAATCAAACAATTACCAATTACTTATTGTTCTTTTTATCCCTTCTAAATCACAGTTGATGAAAATAAACTTTTTTACGCAATATCATGCATAGATGACTTGGTATAAACACATTTATTTACAATAATTTACATAGAACTTTGGATTGATGTTCATCTATCTATCAAAAGCATCACTTTTTAGTTATCAATTTTATTTATATTCTTCGCCGCCCTTATGTTGGACGGCTACTTCAGACATAGTAGCTATAAGATAAAACAATCATCTTCAATCAATATTTACGAATTTGTATGGTATGCAAGATATAGAAGTATAGCAATTGTTACTATTTGTAAAAAAAATATATAAAGTATTGACTTTTTGACCAGTACATAACGGTTGAAAGGTTGTAATGGTAAAAATTAGAGAAGTTTTAATTATTGTTAAAAAAACACTAACAATGTGGGATAGATGACTTTATAATTCAACGAGAAAGCAATAATTCGCTGCTTAGTCTTTGCGGCTATAAAAAAAGCATGTAAGTGGAAATGCGACAAGCCCAACCATTTATTAAGTAAAGACTAGTAGTGGAGAAAATCATCAGTCCTTTTTTTAGAGAGGAGGTCGAATGACGATTAGTCCTCCGGAGCGAGAGGAAAAGAAAGCAAGAGTAATAGTTGATAACGATCCGGTTCCAACCTCGTTCGAGCGATGGGGCAAGCCAGGACATTTCGACAAAAGCCTTGCAAAAGGTCCCAAAACCACAACATGGATTTGGAACCTGCATGCACTCGCCCACGATTTTGATACACATACAAGCGATTTAGAAGATATATCCCGTAAGATATTCTCAGCTCACTTCGGTCACTTAGCGGTAGTGATGTTGTGGTTTAGCGGGATGATATTCCACGGCGCGAAGTTTTCCAACTATGAAGCTTGGTTAACTGACCCCTTAGGCGTGAAACCAAGCGCTCAAGTCGTTTGGCCAATCGTTGGACAAGATATTTTGAATGGTGATGTGGGTGGTGGATTCCACGGAATTCAAATCACAAGTGGTTTATTCCAAGTATGGCGCGGTTGGGGTATAACTAGCTCCTTCCAGCTTTACTGCACCGCAATAGGGGGATTAGTCTTAGCAGGTTTATTCCTGTTTGCTGGTTGGTTCCACTACCACAAGAGAGCTCCCAAGCTGGAATGGTTCCAGAATGTGGAGTCCATGCTTAACCACCACTTATCGGTGTTGTTAGGTTGTGGTTCCTTGGGCTGGACCGGACACTTAATCCATGTATCTGCACCAACTAACAAGTTGCTAGATGCGGGGGTTCCCCTCAAAGATATACCGCTGCCTCACGAGTTCATTTTGAATAAAGACTTGTTGACAGAGCTTTATCCAGGCTTTGCCAACGGATTAGCACCTTTCTTCACATTGAACTGGGGTCAATATGCAGATATTTTGACCTTCAAAGGTGGTTTAAACCCCGTGACTGGCGGTTTGTGGATGACAGACATTTCCCATCACCACTTGGCGATCGCGGTAGTGTTTATTGTTGCCGGTCACATGTACCGTACCAACTGGGGTATCGGTCACAGCATTAAGACAATCTTGGAAAATCATAAAGGACCCTTCACTGGTCAAGGTCACAAGGGACTTTATGAGAACATGACCACATCTTGGCACGCTCAATTGGCTACTAACCTTGCCTTTTTGGGTTCGTTGACTATTATTGTGGCGCATCACATGTACGCGATGCCTCCCTATCCATATTTGGCAACTGACTATGCAACTCAGTTGTGTATCTTCACCCATCATATGTGGATTGGTGGTTTCTGTATCGTTGGTGGTGCAGCTCACGCAGCAATTTTCATGGTGCGTGATTATGACCCAGTGATTAACCAAGATAACCTTTTGGATCGGGTAATTCGTCATCGAGATGCGATTATCTCTCACTTGAACTGGGTATGTATATTCCTAGGTTTCCATAGTTTTGGACTATACATTCATAACGACACCATGCGTGCTTTGGGTCGTCCCCAAGACATGTTCTCAGATACGGCGATTCAGCTACAGCCAGTGTTTGCTCAGTGGGTGCAAAACCTGCACACCTTAGCACCTGGTGGAACTACACCCAATGCAATAGAACCCGTTAGTTATGCTTTCGGTGGTGGTGTAGTGGCAGTAGGTGGAAAAGTCGCGATGATGCCCATTGCTTTGGGTACAGCTGACTTTATGGTTCACCACATACACGCCTTTACAATCCACGTAACAGTCTTGATTCTGTTGAAAGGCGTACTGTATGCTCGCAGTTCTCGCTTGATTCCAGATAAAGCAAACTTGGGCTTCCGCTTCCCTTGTGACGGTCCCGGACGTGGTGGTACTTGTCAAGTATCTGGTTGGGATCATATATTCCTCGGATTATTCTGGATGTACAACTCCCTATCGATTGTAATTTTCCACTTTAGTTGGAAGATGCAGTCAGATGTTTGGGGAAGTGTAGACGCAGCAGGTAACGTATCGAACCTAACCTTTGGTAACTTTGCTCAAAGTGCGATCACAATCAACGGTTGGTTGCGCGATTTCTTATGGGCACAAGCTTCACAGGTAATCAACTCTTACGGTAGTGCGCTTTCCGCCTACGGTTTAATGTTCTTAGCCGGTCACTTTATATGGGCATTTAGCTTAATGTTCCTATTTAGCGGTCGTGGTTATTGGCAAGAATTGATTGAGTCTATTGTCTGGGCGCATAATAAACTGAAAGTAGCACCGGCAATACAACCTCGCGCTTTGAGCATCACTCAAGGTCGTGCTGTTGGAGTGGCTCACTATTTATTAGGTGGTATTGTGGTCACCTGGGCATTCTTCCATGCAAGAATTCTTTCATTTTGATACTTAAGAGTTAGTAGTAAGGAGTTAGGAGTTAAGAGTTAGGGGTTAAAAATTAAGATTAATGGTTTAGAGGGAAAAGATGAAAAGTAAAAACTTAGAACTCAGAACTCGAAATTAAATATTTCTCAATTCATAACTCATAACTCATAACTCATAACTCATAACTTATAACTCTCAACTCAAATTTTTAATGGCTCTCATGTCAGAGGATTTATAAAACCTATGGCAACAAAATTTCCAAAATTTAGCCAAGATCTCGCACAAGATCCGACTACGCGTCGGATTTGGTATGCGATCGCGATGGGAAATGATTTTGAAAGCCATGATGGGATGACTGAAGAAAATCTCTACCAGAAGATTTTCGCTACTCATTTCGGTCATTTGGCAATCATTTTCTTGTGGGCATCCAGCCTTCTCTTCCACGTAGCTTGGCAAGGCAACTTTGAACAGTGGATTAAAGATCCTCTTCATGTCCGTCCTATTGCTCATGCAATTTGGGACCCCCACTTTGGTCAACCTGCGATCGACGCATTCACCCAAGGTGGTGCAGATTATCCAGTCAACATTGCTTACTCTGGTGTATACCACTGGTGGTACACCATTGGGATGCGGACAAACGGCGATTTATACATGGGTTCGGTCTTCCTCCTAGTGTTTTCAGCCGTATTGTTGTTTGCTGGTTGGTTGCATTTACAACCCAAGTTCCGCCCCAGTCTTGCTTGGTTTAAGAGCGCAGAACCTCGTTTAAATCACCACTTATCGGCTTTATTCGGTGTTAGCTCCTTAGCTTGGACTGGTCACTTGGTACACGTGGCAATTCCCGAATCTCGGGGACAACACGTGGGTTGGGATAACTTCCTCAGCACATTACCGCACCCAGAAGGTTTACAACCCTTCTTCACTGGTAATTGGGGAGTTTACGCAGCTAACCCAGATACTGCAAATCATGTATTTGGTACAGCAGAAGGTTCTGGTACAGCAATTCTCACCTTCTTAGGTGGTTTCCATCCCCAAACTGAATCGCTATGGTTGACCGATATGGCTCACCACCACTTAGCGATCGCAGTACTATTTATTGTTGCCGGTCATATGTACCGGACAAACTTCGGAATTGGTCACAGCATTAAAGAAATGCTTAACGCTAAGACTTTCTTTGGCTCCAAAACCGAAGGTCAATTCAACCTACCTCACCATGGGTTGTACGAAACCATCAACAACTCACTGCACTTCCAACTGTCCTTAGCATTGGCAGCATTAGGAACCATTACTTCCTTGGTAGCGCAGCACATGTACGCACTGCCTCCCTATGCATTTATTGCCAGGGATTACACTACACAGGCAGCGCTGTATACTCACCACCAGTACATTGCGGTCTTTTTAATGACTGGTGCTTTTGCCCACGCGGCTATTTTCTGGGTACGCGACTATGACCCAGAACAAAACAAGGGCAACGTACTAGATCGTGTGTTGAAGCATAAAGAAGCGATTATCTCCCACTTAAGCTGGGTATCCCTTTTCTTAGGTTTCCACACCTTAAGCTTGTACGTACACAACGACGTAGTGGTTGCTTTCGGTACACCTGAAAAGCAAATTTTGATTGAGCCAGTATTTGCTCAATTCATTCAAGCTGCTCACGGTAAAGTACTTTATGGTTTGGATACATTATTATCCAATTCCGACAGTATTGCTTCAACTGCAGGTGCAGCTTGGTTACCTGGATGGGTAGATGCAATTAACTCTGGTAGCAACTCCTTGTTCTTAACCATTGGTCCTGGCGACTTCTTGGTACACCATGCCTTCGCATTGGCTATCCATACAACCGTACTAGTTTTAGTAAAAGGTGCTTTGGATGCCCGTGGTTCCAAGTTAATGCCTGACAAGAAAGACTTTGGTTACGCATTCCCTTGCGACGGCCCAGGCCGTGGTGGTACTTGTGATATCTCCGCTTGGGACTCCTTCTATCTAGCTTTATTCTGGTCATTAAACACAGTGGGATGGGTAACATTCTACTGGCACTGGAAGCATCTGGGTATATGGCAAGGAAACGTAGCTCAGTTTAATGAGAACTCCACGTATTTAATGGGATGGTTCCGAGATTATCTGTGGGCGAACTCCGCGCAGTTAATCAACGGTTACAACCCCTATGGAATGAATAACCTATCTGTTTGGGCTTGGATGTTCCTCTTCGGACACCTAGTTTGGGCAACTGGTTTCATGTTCCTCATCTCTTGGAGAGGTTACTGGCAAGAGTTGATTGAAACTCTAGTTTGGGCACACGAGCATACTCCTCTAGCTAACTTGGTTCGCTGGAAAGATAAGCCCGTTGCACTTTCTATTGTTCAAGCACGTGTAGTTGGTTTGGCTCACTTTGCGGTGGGTTACATTCTCACGTATGGGGCATTCCTGATAGCCTCGACGGCTGGTAAGTTTGGTTAACAAAACTTAACTAGTTTGTTAAGGTAATTAAAAAATCCCTCATCTTTTGGTGGGGGTTTTTTTATGAAATGGGCAATAGCGCATCGTCTCCCAATCTCCTCAGCTTTTTTAGACACTTTGGGATTGATTGATAAAGAAGTTATACCAATTCTGTATGAGGCTGCGCCTTCTCGGTTCAGCCTGGAAGGCGTATCGCTACTACTACAAAGCCAACCTGCGTTGGCGGGCATTCGGCGCATCTTTATAAAGAAATGGTATTAGATTTTGAAATTACTTCTATAGAGAAATACTTATATTTGCTATTTCCAGCTTTCTTCAGCTAATAGCAAGAAAATATAAATAACAATTGCACCAACTATTCCAATAAAAAATACTTGAGGTAATGTATGCCAAAGAAATTTTTTACCCTGTATGATACTTGATATATATGCTGTTGTAATTAGACCAATATTCAAAAAGAAAACAAAGAAAAACCCATTTTTTAAGATTGTCCATATTGTTTTTTTCTTTTTAAGATATTCATTTTCCCAATGGTAATTTCTAGGTTCATAGAATGGTATTCTTATTGTTCTTGCTATGAATGGAAATAATATGTCAAATAAAATGTGAATTAATAAGCTGTAAACCATAAATTCTCCAGCTAACTTAGCACTTGTACCTATTGATACGCCTATATATTCCCACAAATCCCCATTTGATACAGGCTCTTTTTGATTGAGTGGAAAAAATAGTAAATTAAATAATAAGATGATAAAGATAATAATAAAAATTGTAGCTCCCAGTACAATCCATCTTCGCCAAAAGTTATTATTCTTTCGCTTCATAAAAATCACCTCATTTATTTAAATTAGCCTATAAACTATCTTCAGTCTTGAGCTGATAGCGAGAAAATTTACCGAGATTTTGTCCTACTTGCTGAGTTAGTTCCGGCAGATATGCCCAAACTGCTATTCCTTTACCCTCAACATCCGCAAGCGATTGCTCTTCTAATACTTCTGAGGTTAAACCAATTGTGCTTCTGTAATTGATCCTTTCTGCTCTGGTTTTGTTTGAGCATATGCTGAAGCGAAATTCATCGAAGAAAAACCTAGCGTAATAGAAAGCAAACCAACGACTTTCGTAATTCTCATCTTAGGCTTCTGTGAAAATATTGACTACGTATATAATCACATTTATTGCTTAAAAAAACCCTTTTATACATGGTAATGTAAGTATTGGTATTTATAATTAAAATTTAAACTTTATAGGACTTACGCAACCGGCACATTTTTCCTGTAGGGTGCTGTGACACTTTGACTAATTTTAAACGTAGTAATAAGGTTTTTAGTGTCACGCACCAACCGATTATTGTGACAATTGCGTAAGTCCTGCTTTAATCAAAATTACAAGCTAGTAGTACTGATATCTTGCTTACATTTGTTTAAGAATTTTGTAGTTAGGTAATTTAGTAACGTGTAGGTTGTGTTAGACACCACAACTAAATTTGGCTGGTGACATAGAATCTATTTAATCGTGTCATAACCCAACATCACGGTTTTCCAGAATTTAGATAATATAAAATGCCGATGATGGAATGTTGGGTTACGGCGATACAGATTAATTATTCGTAAAAAACATACCTTTTCCTGCGCCCGTATACGAGTTAAAGATTCGGTAAATGTAGTTTGGTGGTTATCAAAAACCCCTCATCCGAAAGCAGATAACAGAAAAATTTTAAAGCCTTATAGTCAGAGTATGAAAAAACTTTTGAAAAAAGGTTATAAAGCAAAATTACATCCTATCGGACATGATATTTCTGATAAATTTCAAAAAGATAATGAAGGCGCAATTCCACCAAACTTATTAGAAATTGCCAACACAGAATCAAACAGCGCTTACATGTGACGCTGTAAAGAAGCGGGTATCAAACCCCATCCAGCGCGTTTTCTCCGTGGTTTCGCGCTCGTTTTTCATCAAATTTCTGACAGATGAAGGTAATACTGTCTTATATCTCTTCCCAGCCTCTAATACGACGGGTTGTCGCGGAAACTTTACGACACCGTTGGATGTCATTTGAAATTAACGAAAATTATCTTATCGGTAGCAAGTATAGATTTGAAGATTAGCTGTTTGTTGCTGGCTAGTTATTGATGGTTAGTTGTCAAACTCTAGCAAACCCCCCAAACCCAGATATATCCGGAAAATTACAGGTAGAAAGTTGAATATTTGCCGTGCAATTAAGTTCCTCCAATAAATAACAACTAATAACTAACCACTAATCGTAAAAACTTCATCAAGTCTCCGAATATACCTCAAATTCTTTGTAGAGAATTTAATTACTGGAGCTAAAAGTAGCTTTACATCGCTATAAGATGTATTTAAAAATAATAAAAACAATAATTTAGGGCAAGCCAATTCAGTAAGAAGATGGCCGTACTTTGATTCAGTAGGGAGGAAAGAACAAAAAAAATGAGAGACTTGTATCTATTTGCAACAAGCTTGTTAATTGGATTGGCAGTACCAACATCAGCTTTACCAGAAATACCGGTACTAAAACAGCAACATTATCAGCTTTTATTAAACCGAAAAGATGGTTGGCAAGCCAATGTTGTAGAGAATACAGTCTCAGATGTAGAAATGCCTTTATCAGAATTTATATCTCAAAGGCTTTCACCACCAGCACAATCTTCACTTTTCAATCCCAATCAACCTGTAAGAAAAAGATTAATATCAGGAAATCAACTTTATCACGAAAGGTTAGCAGCTTTAAAAGCTGGTTATATTTATACACGCTTAGCTAGTGAAAAGTTGCAATCACTATTAATTTCTAGAAGAAAGCCCAAATTAACATATCAAGATTGGAAAAGATTGTTAGCACTCGAAGCCAAAGCAATGGCTAAAGGGCAAGGTAACAATCGCTTAAGTATTATATTAGGGGATTCTTTAAGCTTGTGGATTCCCAACAAAGGACTTCCCAGTGGAAAGTTATGGTTAAATCAAGGTATATCAGGTGATACTTCCACGGGAATATCAAAAAGATTATCTGTGTTTTCTTCTACTAAGCCAGAAGTAATTTATATTATGGCTGGAATTAATGACTTAAGGAAAGGTACGTCAGATAGGATTATTTTAAACAATCATCGTCAAATGGTTCGTCGTTTAAAGCGTACTCATCCGGGTAGTTATATTATTATTCAATCAATATTACCAACTCGTCTGCCAAAAATTCCTAATAGTCGCATTCGTAGTATTAATGCACAATTAGCACGTATCGCTAAAGAAGAAGGTGTTAATTATGTAAACATCCACAAATGGTTTACCGATTTTCAAGGCGATTTACGACAAGATTTAACTACCGATGGCTTACACTTAAGTTTAAATGGGTATGATGTTTGGCAAGCTGCAATAGTGCAAATAGAAAAAAAGTTGGCTTTTTCTAAAGCTGTGGAGAGTCGAAAATAAGAATTTATTCACCCTCCAGCGCTATTTGATGCCAATCTTCAATCATAGGTTAGATTAATTTGCAGCTTGTGAACCAGTTTTAACCTGTTGAGTTGGTACCACAACTCCTGGGAGATTAGAACTTTTTGGTTGTTTTTTTGGTGTAGCTGGTACTATCACAGGTTGACTGCGTTTTTTCGCAGGTTTGAGTTTTACGCTATTTTTTGGAGATGAAGCATTTCTACGAGAATCCCTTACTTTTCTAAGTCTTTCTACTAAAGATGGTGACGGAACTACTTTTTTGGGTGTACTTGGAACAGCTTTAGGCTTGCTTGTAGTGGTACGTCTTTTTTGCGGTGTACTTGAAGAAGTATTTTTTCTTGAATTGCGTTTTGACGTACGGGTTATAGATTGATTTGAAGGTTTTGACCTGCGCCTGGTAGATTGATTTGAAGTAGATTTATTTGAAGTTGTTGATTTTTTCGTCGTCACTTTAGAAGGCGCAGATGATTTTCTAGTGGAGGATTTTTTTCTATAATTCGTACTTGAAGCAGTCTTGCTACGTCTGCGTCTTTTAGGAGTATAAGTTGCAGATTTAGCTCTAGTTCTAATTTTCCTTCTAACTTTTCTTCGTCTTGTAGTTGTAGTACTTGAAGGCTTCTTAACTTCTTTTGCAGCTGTAGTTTCTTGAGGTGAAGCTGAGGGTGAAGGTGAAGCTGAGGGTGAAGGTAAAGGTGAAGATGAAAACTCTATTTTAGGTATTTCTGCGGATGCTTCATTTACTTGTTGTTCAGCAATTGGCGTAATTCTTTGTTGTTGTTCGGTAGTAGAAGCAATCTTAGTCAGACCAAAACCTAATGTAACTCCAAAAATTGCTACACCCGTTCCAATAATAACTCTGGGTGAAGGTATTTTCTTAAACCAAGGTTTTTTTAAGTTGCTAGTGGCTGTGTCTGGATTTAATAATGTAGGTGGTACATCAGCATCGATTGCCGCTACTTCCGGAGGTAAAGGCGGTTCATAATCCTGGGTTGATAAATCAATTGTGGGTACTGCATGAGTAGGTACTGGTTGAATTACTGTTTTCCTTCCCATTCCAGGTAGTAAATCCAACCATTCTTCTACTGTCTGCGGACGAAAACGCGCTTCTACTGCCATACCACGCATTACCGCTTGATTCACTGCTGCACTCAAATGTGGCTGTAATTCCCGAGGAGAAGGCATTTTTTCCCTATCCCGTAATAATACTGGCATCGGTACTTGTGCTGTCAGTAATGCATACAGCGTAGATGCTAAACCATAGATATCGGTAGCTGGCGATCGCTGTGCGTTTGTCAGGTACTGCTCTATTGGGGAGTAGCCTTCGGAAACCATTCCTGTATGAGTTTGTCTTACACCCGTGTTAAATTCTCGTGCAATGCCAAAATCGATTAGAATAACTTCGTTGGTATTTAGGCGAAGAATAATATTATCTGGCTTAATATCCCGGTGCAGTAAACCTTTCTGATGTACTACCCCTAGGGCAGCACCAATTTGACGGATGTAATGGATTGCTGTTTCTTCCCTTAAAGGAATTCCCGGCATCACAAATGCTTCGCCCAAAGTTTCACCAGGAATATATTCCATTACCATATAAGGTAAACCTGCTTCCACAAAAAAGTCGCTAACTCTTACAATATTGGGATGAACGCAACTAGCCAATCTTCTAGCTTCATCCTGAAATTGACTTTCAAATTTAGCAAAATCCGGATGCTTTTGGAGTTTATGGTTGAGGGTTTTAATCACCACTTCCTGATTCAGGAAATGATGAGTCGCTTTGTAGGTAACGCCAAAGCCACCCCTTCCAATTTCCTGATTGATAGTATATTTACCACCCTGTAAGGTTTTACCAGTTAGCATAGTGATTTAACTCTGGGATTCAAGATTTGGGCGCGGGCAATTCAATTTTAAACTAGGACTAGCTTGTTACCTTGATCGTCTGAAAACTAAATTACTTCAAAAAGTAACAAATAATACGAAAAACACTTTTTATTTAATTATTTATTTCTATAAATGCATATTCATTTTTAATATTCGATTGAGAGGCAAGCGTAAGTAATGCTCAATAGAAGGTTATCTAGCATGAAATTTATGATGCCTGATGGAATTACCTGTAACTGCTTTTATCGATTACTTTTTTTAGGTGCTTAAACAAATACTGTTGAATAAATAGGCTTAAAAATAAATAAATTTAGAGGAAAATTATACCATACTTGAACTAATCTGTCTAAGATAACCTCTAAAAAATCGGAAATGAGTCATTTATATTACCTTTTTATTCTTAATTCTCTAACGCTATTGGGAAAATTTAGTCCGCCCCTTTAGAATTATCCTGTCCGCTTCAACTACCATTGTGGTGGGGCTAATACTCTTACTTTCCCAGGATTGCTGGGTAAAGGTAGAGAAGGGGAAGAGAGGGAAGAGAGGAGAGAAAAAACTTTTTGTTCTCGTCGTTAAGTCGGTGCAAATTTCCGTTGGTGTACTACTAGGTAATAAGTAATAAGTAACAAGTAATGAGTAATGAGTAATAGGTATAAGGAATTATTATGATTCTCGATCTTATATTAAGTGACTGGTCGGACTTAATATAGTAATCCGGTTTGATTGATGAAATTACTTGTTGAGATAGGGAACAGGGAATAGAAAAAAATGTACTAGGATTTTATGCCCTCTGGGCACGCTGCACTAACAAAAATCAATTAGGATTAATACATAATATATAGCTAATTTTACGCATTCTACAAGTATAAAATTTACATAATTACTCAAGATAAACGCTAAAAGCACATAGTGTCATATACCACCCATTTATAAGGGTGGTATGTAGCGCGAAACTTTTTTGTCAGGAATAAAACAATAATTCAGTTGTCAGAAGCGATGGCCAATACCAAAGTGTACTTTGCTTTCCCCTTGATCGTTGAGGCCGTAATCAGCACGAATTAAACCTAGAGGAGAATTGAAGCGCACGCCAGCACCAAAACCAAAACCTTCACCTGGCTTACTACGTGCTCCGGCAGGATTCCCCACTACTGTATCGCCAGAACCTAAATCTGTAGCGAAGTCGGCAAACAGTACACCTCCTAATGAGTCTAAAATGGGGATAGGAAAGCGATATTCTGCAGAAGCTAATACGTAAGAGCGTCCGTTACCAACATCACCAGAATCATAACCGCGAACGGAATTAGAACCGCCTAAATTAAAAGTTTCATAGGGTGGTAAATCACCAATTACTGTACCAGCTTGCAGGTTAAGAGCAAATACTTGACTTTTAGCAGATTTAAATAATTGTACTGGTACATATTGTGTATAATCAGCCTTTAAGCGATTCATGGAAATTTCCCCTTGTCCGAAGGGAAGGGATTGTTCGGTACTTAACTTCAGAACAGAACCTTTAGTAGGATTAAAAGGATTATCACGACGATCTTTAGTAGCGCTTAAAGATACAGTCGCTAAGTCATCAATACCCGTACCACTTTTTGTCAAAGGATTATTAGCCGCATCATTGGGGGTAATTTTACCTTTCCTGTCGCTGATACTGACGCGGGTATAATTAAACCCTAGACTGGTGTTCCATCCGTCAATTGGACGTTGAAGGCTTACGCTACCACCAATTTTTCCTTCCCGAACTTTATCTCCGTTGGCTAACCTGATATCGCTGTCGAAAGTATTTGAAAGTTGACGACGACGAAAAGCATTTATACTGTAACCTAAACGATCGGGGTTATTTGCTCGATAAGGACTAGTAAATTTACCATCAAAGTTTAAATCCCGTCGAGAAAGCTGAAGATTAACGTTTAAGTTTTCGTTTATACCACCAATATTTCGGTCTTTATAGTTTAAAGTACCTATAATTCCTTGGTCTGCGGTATAATTACCACCAACGTTTACAGAACGCGCTCCACCTTCTTTTACGTAATAAACTACATCAACTTTATTTGCATCGCCTTCAAGTTCTAAATTTACTCTTTCAAATAATCCGGTAGCATATAACCTTTGTATATCCTGTCTCACACGGTTTTCTTGGAATATTTGACCTGATTTAAGCTTTATTTGCTTTGCTAAAAATTCTGGTTGAGTTCTTCCTTTTATCGGTTTACCTTTTTTATCTAATGTCTTATTTTCATCATTAATAAAACGGAATTTGATATTTTCGATTAAACCTTCGGCGACATTTACATCTAATACTCCTTGACGGCTGGGTTTAATTGTAACTACCCGTGCCAAGCTATAGTTATTTTGGGTATACCACTTATTAATATCTTGTACAGCTTTTTTCATTGCAGCTGGACTAATTGGCTTTCCAATTTGCGATTGAAAAAATGTTTGAGCTACTTGATAAGAAAGCGCTTTGGCATTAGACAATTGCAGCGAATGTACAACTAAAGGTTTTACCTGATATGTGACGTTTAAACCTTGATCGTTACTACGACTATTGACAGTAGCGTCAGTAAACAAACCGGTTGACAAAATAGCCGCCACATCTTGTTTTAGCTGAGTTTGGCTAGTTTCTCCACCCTGTTGGGTTTTAATTACACTTTTAATAATTTCCTGTAATTCCGATGTTACTCCCACAATCTGCACGTCAGTCGCAGTAACTACAAAGTCATTTCCGGTTTTTGCAGGAATCCCATAAGAAGGAGGGGGAGTAGGAGGTGAGGAGACAGGGGAAGTTTTAACTACTAATTGTGTTTGTTGTTGTTGATTTTTAGCTGTTAACTGTTTACTCTTTAGCGGTAACTGTTTACTCTTAACCGGTATCTGTATGACGCTATCGCGCCACGCTGGGCTAACACCACTAACTGATTTCTGAGAAAATTGTTGCATTACTAAAGTTTCCGGTTGAGAAATAACCTGTGTTGGTGCGGATGTATTCTCAACTACTGGAACTACAACATTTTCCCGTTTTTGCTCGTTATCAGGGGGTGTAAAATCAGTTGCAGCATTTGCTTGTCCATCGAGATTACTAGCCGCTAACGTGGCTAAAGTCAAAATTGCCGCAGAAGAAACTCGCATAATATTTAGCCTGAATCACTGAAAGTTAGTGTGTATTTTGATAATGAGTTTGATAATCAGTTTCGCCAATGGGGATAATACTAACTCTCAGTTTATAAAGGTTTACTTTTAACTTTGGTTATCCCTCTTGCTTTTTTAGACAGCTAATAAAAACTTTTTGTTTCTCATGAATGAAGTTTCACCCATTTCCCTGACAAAAAAAAAGCCATTTAGCACTTCTGGCTTGCGGTTATTGACTCTAAGTAACGGACATGGAGAAGATGTAATTGCAGTTCGTATTTTACAGGAACTCCAACAGCAACCAAATGCACCAGAAATCTTTGCTTTACCTTTGGTAGGTGAAGGGCGTGCTTTCCAAAAGTTAGATATTCCTATAATTGGTTCGGTACGCTCGATGCCGAGTGGTGGCTTTATTTACCAGGATGGCAAGCAATTAGCGCGGGATGTACGTAGTGGTTTGCTGCAATTAACTATCAATCAATTTAAAGCTATTCGTCGTTGGGTAAAAATTCAAAGCAAATCAGGTTATTCAGCAAAGATTTTAGCTGTTGGGGATATCGTACCGTTATTGTTTGCTTGGTTGAGTGGTTCAAACTATGCTTTCGTCGGTACGGCAAAATCGGAATATTATCTACGGGATGAAGCTGGATGGTTGAAACGAGATACCCTAGCCGCAAGTTGGGAAGGCTGGAGTGGTTCAGATTATCTTCCTTGGGAACGATGGTTAATGAGTCGCAGTCGCTGCAAATCTGTATTTCCTAGAGACTCTTTGACAACTGAAATATTAAAACAGTGGAAAATCCCTGCCTTTGATTTAGGAAATCCGATGATGGATGGGTTAGAACCAAGTTTTCCACTACAAACATTTTATAATACCGATACTCGACAACAAGAAATAGAACGTCCTTTAGCTATCACTCTCTTACCCGGTTCCCGTATTCCTGAAGCTTACACCAATTGGGACAAAATCGCGATCGCAGTTTCTAATTTAATCGCAATGTTCCGCCAACAAGATTTTATCGGACATACCTCCGGTAAAATCCTATTTTTAGCAGGCATTGCTCCCGGTTTGGACTGCAATATTTTAACTGAAACCCTTAAAATTCAAGGTTGGCATCTCCTACCCAATGAATCATCTCCCGTCCATATTCCCGACCCCCAAGCATTGACATTTAAACAAAAAAATGCATGGATGATTTTAACTCAAAATAACTACAACGACTGCTTGCATTTAGGAGACTTGGCGATCGCCATGGCAGGTACAGCCACCGAACAGTTTGTAGGCTTGGGTAAACCAGCAATAATTATACCCGGAGATGGTCCCCAATTTACCCCAGCTTTTGCAGAAGCCCAAAGTCGTCTTTTGGGTTGTTCAGTAATTTTAGCCAAGCAACCGAAGGATGTAGCTTCTCAAGTCAAAGCATTGTTTGCAAACCCCGATAAACTTCATGCGATCGCTAAAAACGGTGTGCGACGCATGGGTAAACCTGGTGCAGCAAAGAGGATTGCTGAATGTTTGTTAACAGTTAACAGTGAACAGTGAGCAGTGAGCAGTTAAGAGTTAAAAGGTTTTAGATTTTGGATTCAGAATTGGAAATAGGGGATTTTTCTGCATTGGAAAACAATAAGGGAGCAAAATGCTGCACTTAATGATTTTATAATTCCTAACTGCTCATTCCTCACTCCTAACTCCTAACTCATAACTTTCAAATATTCCGCTGGTACATTATCCGTTAACCATACGCCGTTATCGGAACAGTAGAAGATAAAACCCGCTTCGTACATCTTTGCAGCATTAATTTCAAAAACTACGGGTTTTCCGTGTCTGGTACCAACTTTTCTCGCCGTAGCCATATCGAATGATAAATGTACGTGGTGGCGAGACATTTTAGAGAGTCCATTTTGCATAATTATTTCTACTGTTTTATGTCCGGTGCCGTGATAAAGTACATCGGGAGGAACGGATGGTATTAATTCCAAATCGATTTCTACACTATGGCCTTGATTCGCTCTAATGTTCGTACCGGTTGAATCAAAAGAAAAGCGTTTTTTATCGTTGTTAGCAACAACTTCCTCTAAATCGGCGCGAGTAATGGGGAATTTATTTTTTCTACAAGCTTCTAATAATTCATTGACGGCAACCCAACCACCTTTCTCTAATTTAATTCCAATTCTTTGTGGTTGGTGACGTAAATGTTTGCTGAGGTATTTACTGATTTTTATTAAACGATTGTTATTCATTAGACTCAGACAACTGGCAAATTTTTTTATAGGGTGCTGTACTCCTGGAATAAATTTTAACGCAGCAATTAATCTAACTGTAGCGTAACGCACTAACAGGATATTGTAATAATCCCGTAAATCCTATTTGTAATCAAAAGTTTATTTGTGGAGTGAATCGCTCTCACTCTTGGCATTAGTTTTTGGTAGATTTTACCATCAATATATTCAGTTTCTGGTAGTTTTAAAAATTCCTCTAAGCTAAGGTTTGAGGATAGTTGAGGTGATAATGTCATTTATTTATATGGTAGGGGTTTTTGACCCTTTTTTGAATTATAGTAATTCCTCAAGTGTTATATCATCTCCCCTACTAAGCTGCTACGCATCTAAATTGTATATTATTCTATTTGATAATGATGGCTCAAACAATATTACTTTTGAATGCCGGACTTTTGACTTTTGACAAGAGTATTGTGCATTAAAAATGCACAACAGCTTATTGCTCCCTCTCCGATACTTTAGAGAGGGTTGGAGTGAGGTAAAGCTCGATGTATTTTCAATAATGGTGCGTTACGACATTTTTCAATTTACAACCTTATATGAAAGTATATCGAGGTCGCAGGGCACCCTACATTATGCCTTAAAATCAAATTTATTTTTATCCCGTCAAATTAATAATGGTGCGTTACGACATTTTTCAATTTATAACCTTATATGAAAGTATATCGAGGTCGCAGGGCACCCTACATTTAAATTTAAAAATCAATTTAATGTAACTAAACACAAAAAAACTTCGCAATGCGAAGCTTATACATTATTTTCCGCTATATTGCACTGAAATTGATTAAAAATTAATATTTCATTAATTCTTAATCAACCTCGTTAAAAAGATGCTCTTCCAATAACGGTTGAAATTCCCGAAATTCTTCTGGTGAAAGTAATTCTGGTTTGCCTTCTGAAGAGATACGAGCAAAAAATAACAAGGGATCTAAAGGCGTATAAATTGCGTATTCTTGTTCTTCCCAATAGAAACTTGCTAACAATTGTAATTGCTCTGGTTCTAAATCTGCCTCTTCATCTTCTATTTCTAATGTAAAAATATCTGACTCATCTATTGGAGGTAATTCACCGGAAGCTGTTAAAGCGTAAGCTGTATTTTTTAATAACAAATTTTGCTCCGATAAAACAGCTTGAGCGGTGCCAAAAATCTTTTCTATTGTCGCATCATCTTCTACAAGAATGGCTTCTTCTCCGTCACCATCAGTTTGCCAAGCAAAAATTTCTACAGGTGAGTCCACGGGAAGTAATAAAAAGTACTCTTGCTCGTCTACTTCAAGGGAATGCTCCACATAACATTCAAGTGACTTTCCAGTTTCATCTGTTAAAGTTATGGAACTTTGATTGGAGCGCTCGTTTTCTTCAGGAAATTGAGATGGATACATAGCCGAGTAAAAGAACAAAAATTAATATCAGCTTGAAAAAAATAGATTACTCTATCGCGAGCGCAAAAAATTCTTCACCACGAAATACTGACGATTATTAATGCTGACTCTTGTTTTCAAGAATATCATGTCAAAAGCTATCAAAATTAAGCGTTTTTTTTGTTATCCAATTTTTTTTGTCGTCTCATATCCAACCATTGTTGCAGAATTAATGCTGCTGCTTTTCGATCAATTAATCCTTTATTGCGTGAAGGTGAACGATTTTGTGAAATCAGCATTTGTTCGGCTTGATAGGAAGTTAAACGCTCGTCTACATATTCTACAGGTAGCTTCAAAATTCCTATGAGTCTTTTGGTAAATTTCTGCACGTGGCGCGCTTGAAATCCTAATGAACCATCCATGGAGTAGGGTAATCCAACTACCAAAATTTCTACATCTCTTTCTTGGATTATTTGTTTGATGTATTCCACATCTCGCTCAAAAGATGTGCGATGTAATGTTGTAATTCCACTGGCAATCAAACCAGTGCGATCGCATCCCGCTATGCCAATTCTTTTATGACCTACATCTAATCCTAAAGCGGATATATGGGAAGATATTCGTTTTTTATTGGTTTGGGTGTGAAAAGATGAGTTCTGGACAATTGTTTTATCTTCTTTCCCCTTTTGCTGAACCACGTGACTAATCCTGTTGAGTATCGCTTGAAGGCGTTTGGTTATTCTCTTTTAGCTTAACCTTTTTGTAGGGTAGAGCAATGTTATTTTTGGATGGTCTGTTAAATTTTACCCTATCTAACATTTGCTGTATTTTCTCTTGCTTCCACACCATCCCACCAGGTATTGGTTTACGTGCGGGTTGCAATCCTTGTAACATTTCTGGTAACTGAATTCCTTCTAAGGAAACGAATTTTGATTCCCGCACTTTATGCCATACGGAACGAGACATGATTAATGTGTGCTCTATACGACTGGCTCCTATTTGTTCTAGATATTCTTCACCTTCTGGCTGATAGTCTGCTGAAGAGACTTTTAGGGAGGAAGAGGGAAAATCTTGAGTAATGCGAGCCATCTGAGAAAGTAACTCTGGATACAACCAAGTATATGCAGGATGAACGCTTAAGTTGGCCAGGTGTGGTGTTTGTCCCTTACGATCGATTCTCAATTGAAAATAACCAATGGCTGCTTTTCTTTGAGGTTCAAATACGTAACCGCTGACTACTTCTGATTTTGTTACCCACTGTTTAAATGCGTCAGCTAAAGCACCAAATAAGCCGGTTTTAAAATCATGAGTCTGACGATCAAATACCTGCCGTACTAAAGGGGGCATTGATGCAGTATCAAGCTGATACAATAACTGAGCATCTGCATTGCTTACAGGTAAGAGATTGGGTAAATCTGGCTCAGCTTGGGCTAATGACGCTAATAATTCCGGTTCAATTTCCCAATATGTCATTTCAGCCAAACGCTGAAACCCATTTTGGCGATAAAGAGCTAGGGCTTCTTTATCATTCACATTCGCTTCCAAAATCCAAGTACGAGCTTCTAAAATTGACTCAAAGCAATAACGTAAAAGTTGAGAACCGATTGCTTGCTTGTTGACACACCCTTCGAGCATTATTCTATCCACGCGCCAAGTACTGCGTGTTTTGTTAAAGGGCGATACTTGAATAATCCCCAGCATAGTACGCCCTTGTTCTGCTACATAGGCACAAAGACTATGTTGTAAGGGGTTAGGAAACCAACTTAAAAATTTTAGTAATCCAAAATTATGACGCAGCTTTTGGATTGGCTGTGTCGCAAAATGTTCTTCATTCGGGTTTTGGGCTGCGAATGACTCTTGGTAGAGACGCTCGGTGTCATCCAAGTCCCGATATTGGACTGGTCGAATAACGATGTTAATATTTTGGGAAAGCAATGATGTAATTTTCATCTTTGTCATTAAGCCTTAAATATAATTTAAGTACGAGTAAAGTGCTGAAATCATATTAACGGCTTTGCGCTCCTAGCCGTTGCGCCAAAAGAGTGATTTTCATAACTAAATAGTAAAAACCAGTCCTGATGGGAATAATGTACAAATATTCTCAACCAGGACTGTTTTCATTGTATTTTAGTTTAATTAAGTTTTGTATAATTTTAGATTACTTGTCGAGAAATCAGTTTCTCAAAATCAGCCTGAGTTTTATGAAGTAATTCTCCTCTGCTGTCTTGAAATTTTTGCCTGAGGCTTGGAACCAGATTGCGAGCTTGTAGAGTCATATGAAATTGTAAATGAGCTACATATTCACTAAACTCTTCTTCATTCGCACGATTTTTGCCTGTCACGGCATTTGATTCCATTGCCACAGTATTCTCCTTTTTACTACGATGTTTTTAGAGCATATCAGAACTTAGCATTTTCTTTGATCGAAGATATTTATTTCGCAATGAACTTTAATGGTTTATGGGGAAAATATTAATAAATGTAAACAGGAATTGATGAAGTTTTCCCATAAACCATGTGATATTACTTAAAATTAAGCATTAAAGTTTTTCTTTTAAGGTTTGTGGGAGGTTTACTGTCTTATCTAAACCGTGAACCTTCTCCCATTCCAAATCTTCATTCCAAGTTATATTTTCTAAGTTAGCTTCGCCGAATTCTGCTCCGCTCAGGTTTGTATGGTTGAGAGAAGCACCACTTAAAATAGCTTTATTAAGGTTACTATGCTCCAGGTTTGCATTATCCAAATTTGCATCACTCAGATCTGTTCCAATTAAAATTGCTTCGCTAAGATCGGCACTGTGTAAGTCAGCGCTTTTAAGATTGGCTCCACTTAAATCGGCACCTTTGAGAATTACTTCAGTTAAATCTACACCGCTAAGATCTGCACCAAAAATAGTTGCTCGCACTAAGTTCGCATGCCTTAGCTTTGCGCCGTTGAGTTTAGCGTAGCTGATATCTGTTGCAAACAAGATAGCTTTTGTCAAATTGGTGCTGAATAAAATAGAATCACTAAGATTTGTACCTTTAAGGGTCGAACCTTGGAGATTAGAACCGCTTAAGTCAGCACGACAAAGGTCAGCATAACTAATTTCTGCACCAATCAAATTAGTATCGCTCAAATTTGCGCCGAAAAGAATCGCATTTTTGAGATTTGTACCATCTAATATTGCATCTCGAAGATTTGCACTCGTCAAGTTCGCACCTGCAAGATTAGCGCCAGCCAAGTTAGCGCCAGCTAAATTGGCATCGCCTAAATCGGCACTAGTTAAATTGGCACCGCTCAAATCAGCACCGCTTAAATTGCTGTGAGTCAAGTCGCAATCAGTCAGATTCCCCTCTGTGAGAACAGCACCGCTTAGATTGGCATCACCAAGGTTAGCACGAACAAGGTTGACTTTATTTGCTTGTATTCCGGTAAGGTTGGCATCCCCTAAATAAGCATCACTGAGGTTGGCATTATTGAGGTTAGCCCCTGTAAGATTGGCATCTCCCAAGTAAGCACCTTCTAACTGAGCACCTTTGAGAAATCCGCCAACTACGTTACTAAAATTACCAATTTCGATAGAATCGCTATAATTGATTACCCGCAGCAGCCTAGATGTAAAAAAGTTACTTACATCTGGCTTTTCAGAAGGATAAAACTTAATTTCAGTTTCAAGATTCTGATTTTGCAAATGTAGGAATCGATGTAATTCCAACAGCAAAATCATCACATTTAAGCCCGTATTTATATCTACTTGCCGTAACCCGATTGCGATGTTCTGTGCTCGCATCTGCAACATTTGCTTCTGGGGTAAGTTATTATCTGGCGCAGCATCAATAAATTCACCATTACACCAACGACAATAAAAATTTTCCAGCTTTCTAAACAGAATTACTGAGTTTGTCTTTTCAATCTTCTGAAAACTTATAAGTATTGATTCTACCATTTCTGGCTTTAATGCAATATTACCTAAGGTCTGATAAATATATTGGTAAAACTGTTGCGAGCTAGTATTAGATATCAAACTACTGCTTGTTTCCACCCAATTTATTAGACTTTTGGGTAATTTTTCCTCAAAAATTAAGGAATGCGAACTATTGTCAGAGTTCTCAACTTGTTTGTTTTGCAACTGATGGTTGTTTGCCGAGAACGCATTTTTTTTTGTTGTTCCTCTTGACTTATGAAGCACCTCTTCTAACCAGGATCGCCTCAAACAAGTTTTCCAAAGCTGCTTGAAAATTTCTATATGCACCATATATGTTATTTGATACTAGCTAATCGCGAGCTTAAAGAAGCTCTAGTAAATATTTTCCTAGCTAAATTCGTTACATCATATAAAAAATATAGTATTATTTAGTACTTATGATGCAGTTTTTTTTTGAGTACAATAACGGTTACTAGCATCATTTGCAATGCTACTCATCCTTCAGTTTTTACTCAAAGTTTTATTTAGATAGTTTTTCGTGAAAAACAAACGAAATTTACCAGATTTAATTGTTATACTATCTTCCCAGTATATTTTCTGCAGAATTATTCCAAAAATACGTACTGTTTGTTACAGACTCAATTGTTAGGGAAAATACTACAGTAAAAAGGAGCAAAAAACTGAATAATTTCATATTAAACTGACCTAAAAAGTTTTCTGCTTGATATTAGTCGTCTAATCTAGTTTTCCTTTGTGGTGAGGAGCCGCACCCTAGGCAATAGAACGGAAAATTGAGGAGAGAGCGGTTCCCATGCAGAAGGCTTCCTAATGATTACAAATGAATTAGGCTATGTAGCCCGGAGATGATTCGGATGAACAAAAAGAGCGTTTATGTAATTTTATTGCATGGTTTATATCTGGCAACGTCAATTTTTGGCATTAAGCCATTAGTTACTGCTACAGCTTTTGCGGTAACGCAGCCAGGAGACGGGGAAAAAAGTACTTTGAGCGATCGCCCTGATAATCTCAAACCAACACAATTGAGGCCCGAAAAACTACCACCTGGAAAAGTATGGGTAGTTGGAAAGAGCAAGGAAGTTAAGCCAGAATCATTTAATTGGGTAGTTAATGACCTGAGATATGCAGCCCAACAACCGTTTTTACAATTAAATAAGCAGCAGAAAAAACCAGCTAAAAAGGCTACTAGTAGAACTAAGCCAGCAAAAAAAGATAGTTTTAAAGATTTTAGTAAAGTAATTAAAAATACTCAATCTTTACCAGGTTTATTTACTCTCTACCGAGAAAAAGAAAAAAACAAAATATATTTAGAAGTTAAACCTACACAACTCAAAAAAAATTACCTAGCAACAGCAACTTTAGAATCGGGTATTGGTGAAGCTGGAATTTACAGCGGCATGCCTTTACAGGATTTCCTATTTTACTTTGAGCGGGTAGATAATCACTTACACTTTGTAGTTCGTAATGTCAACTTCCGTACGGCAGATGGAGATCCCCAAGCGCGATCGCTGGCTAGATCTTTTAGTGACTCTGTTCTTTATCGAGTCAAGATTGAAAGCATTCATCCCCAGCGTAAAAGTATGCTGATTAATTTAGGGGATTTATTGCTTGCAGATTTAGCTGGATTATCTTCTAGTTTGGGAGTTGCGGGAAGTAAAAATAAGTCTTATTTTGGTAGTGCTAAAGTTTTTCCTGGGAATATAGAAGTTCAATCGGTTTTGAATTTTTCTGGGAGTAGTAACAGTAAGCTGGGAGCTTCTAGAATTTCGACGTTAGCTGATAATCGTGGTTTTACTCTCAAGCTGCACTACAGTTTATCCGAACTACCGGATCATAATTACCGTCCCCGTTTAGCCGACGAAAGGGTTGGATACTTTATCACAGCTTACCAAGATTTGTCCACAAAAAATCCCTCCGATCCTTTTGTGCGTTACATAAATCGTTGGAATTTGCAAAAGAAGTATCCCAAAGCGAGTATTTCCGAACCTAAAGAGCCGATTGTTTATTGGATAGATAACGCTACTCCCTATGAATATCGGGATGCGATCAAAGAAGGCGTTTTGATGTGGAATAAGGCGTTTGAAGCCGCTGGATTTAAAAATGCCATTCAAGTCAAGCAGATGCCCGATACTGCTACCTGGGATCCTTCAGATATTCGTTACAACACCATACGCTGGATTAATACAGTAGATGGGTATTTTGCTATGGGGCCATCCCGTGTTAATCCTTTGACTGGAGAAATTCTAGATGCAGATATCTTAATAGACGCTAGTCTAGTTACTTCTCTTAAGAAAGATTATCGGCAAATGGTTCAACCTACCCAATCTGAAAATCGTACCTCTTTGTCAGCGATGATGCAAAATCGCATGTTATGTAAAAATGGTTTGCAAACAGAAAATAATTCTCAAGAGTTTGCTCAACTACAGGGGATTGTGGAGCGTTTATCCAAATTAGCCAGCAAGTACGATCTTTGTTACGGAATAGAAGCTACTAATCAGTTTGGGTATGGAAAATTAGCCCTTTCCCTGCTGCGAGACTTACCTCCCACCAGTCAGCAAACAAAAGACTATATCCATCAATATTTACGGTTGATTGTTGCTCATGAAGTCGGACATACCTTGGGCTTGAGGCATAATTTCCGTGGTAGTACCATGCTATCTCCCGAAGAAATGAACGACAGGAATATTACTAGCGCTCGGGGACAAGTTGCATCGGTTATGGACTATATTCCCCCCAATATTGCTCCCGAAAGCATTAAGCAGGGAGATTATTTTCCTAGTATTATTGGACCTTATGATGTATGGGCGGTAAAGTACGGTTACTCAGAAATTAAAGCCCCATCTACTAATGCCGAAAAGCCATTTTTAAGAGAAATAGCCTCCGAATCTTATAAACCCGAGTATAGTTATTCTACAGACGAAGATGTCTACGATTTAGACCCTACTGCCGATGCATGGGATAATAGTTCCAATGTCCTACTTTATTCTCAGTGGCAGATGGATAATGCCCGCAAAATGTGGGATAGGATTAACAAGCGCTATCCTTTAGAAGGAGAAAGTTACAGTGATGTACGAGAACGTTTTGGCGCAGTCTTAAGCAACTATTTTCAACAAATTTACTATACAACAAAATACATTGGCGGTCAGTCATTCTACCGAATTTATGCCAGTAAAGACCAAGATCGTCTGCCATTTGAACCCGTACCCGTCGAAAAGCAGCGAAAAGCTTTAGAAGTGTTACAAAATTACATCTTTGCTGAAGATGCTTTTAACTTTTCACCAGAATTATTGAATAAATTAGCACCATCTCGTTGGCGACATTGGGGAAGCAATCCCCAAATAGGGCGTTTGGACTATCCCATCCACGATTTAGTTTTATTTATGCAAAACCTGGTTTTGTACGATTTGCTTTCTAACGATCGCCTTTCTCGTCTTAAGGATATTGAGTTGAAGAGTGAGTCTGGGGAAGCACTGACTTTACCAGAGCTATTTAATACGCTGCAAGATAGTATTTGGACGGAAGTCTTGAAACCAGAAGATAAAGAAATCGAAATTTCTAGTTTACGTCGGGGATTGCAACGAAAATATTTAGATATCTTGACAAATATGGTGTTGCGAAAAGTTTATGTTCCCGAAGATGCACGCACCTTAGCTTGGTACAAGCTACGTCAATTAGAAGAGAAGTTAGAAGATGCCAATTCCAAAGACGAATATACAAAGGCGCATTTATTAGAAACACGCCAAAGAATCAATAAAGTGTTAGATGCACCTTTGAGAACAAATTGAAGGGTTGGTTGTTGGTTGTTGGGGGTTAGTTGTTGGTGGTTAATTATCCGTCTCATCCGTTTAATTAATTGCTCAGAAGGAAAATTATCAACCATGAACTATCCACTATCCACCATCAAGCAACAACTTCCCAATCCATAACTTTCTGCTTAATACAAACGGGAACTCCGACTTTTAAAAGAATTTCCTCATCTTGATGCTTGATGGTTAATTCAGAACCTTCACTTAATAAGTAAGTTACTTCCTCTTGACAAATGTCTACTTCTAACCTATTACCGCGAATTGTTAAGGGGAAGTGCAAGCGTTTTGTTCCTTTTGGCAACTTAGGATTAAAAGATAGGTTACCGTTGTAATCTTGCATACCTGCAAAACCGTATACCATTACCATCCAGGAACCACCCATGGAAGCCATGTGGCAACCGTCTTTGGTGTTACCTGCAATATTGGCTAAATCCATCAGTACAGCATAGTAGGCATATTCTACAGCTTTCTGAATATATCCGAGTTGAAAAGCTGCAATACTTTGAATAGATACCGAAAGAGAAGAATCTCCGCTTGTCAAAGGATCGTAGTAATCAAAATTACGCTTTTTCTGTTCCTGAGAAAATTCCTGCCCTAGCAAATGCATTGCTAATACCACATCTGCTTGCTTAATTACTTGATGACGGTAAATTACTAGGGGATGGAAATGCAGCAATAAAGGATATTTTGAACTCGGTGTATTCTCAAAATCCCAAGCTTTTTTACTTAGAAAACTGTCATCTTGCGGATGAATACCCTTGACTTCATCGTAGGGCAGATACATGGCATCGGCAGCTTTTTGCCATTCTTCAATCTCAGATAGAGCAAGGTTAGTTCTATCTAAAAGTGCTGCAAATCCTTCTAAATTTTCGTTTTGCAAATTCTGAACCGTTTGCACGGCATACCGTAAATTTTCCCGAGCCATTAAGTTGGTGTAGGTATTATTATTGACTACGGCAGTGTATTCATCAGGTCCAGTTACACCATGAATGTGGAATTTACCGTCTTCAAAAAATCCTAAATCCTGCCATAATCGGGCAGTTTCGACCAAAATTTCCACACCTTCGTTGTAGAGAAAATCAGTATCTCCGGTAACTTGAGCGTACTTTTTGATAGCATAAACAATGTCAGCATTGATGTGATATTGAGCAGTTCCCGCTGCATAATATGCTGATGCTTCCTCACCATTAATAGTTCTCCAAGGAAACAGCGCTCCTTTTTGATTTAACTCGCGAGCCCGTTGTCGAGCTTGATCGAGGATTTGGTAACGAAACTTCAAAAGACGTCTAGCAGTGCGGGGTGCAGTATAAATCAGGAATGGTAAAAGGTAAATTTCTGTATCCCAGAAATATTGTCCTTCATAAGCTTGTCCAGAAAGTCCCTTAGCAGGAATACCAGTGCCTTCGGCTCTCCCTGAAGCTTGCAAAATCTGAAACAAATTGAAGCGAATTGCTTGTTGTAATTCTAAGGCACGAGTGACATCGGCATCATAGGGTAACCCATCAATTTTGATATCACTTCTATGCCAAAAATCATCCATGTATTTTTGCTGGCTTGCCAAGATTGCTTCAAATCCCAGATTTTCGGCTCTATCTAAAGTTATCTTTGTTCTTGTACAAACTTCTCCAACAGAATTATCACCGGGTGAAGTATGGTAACTGATGTATTTAATCAACTTGATCGGTACATTTGGTTGAGCATCTACAAAAAAGACAGCTTTACCTCCATCCTCCCAAGACTTACTTTTGTAGGTGTAGGAACATTCTGTTTCTATGTGATGATCGACTCCACAAGCAAGTGCTATCTTGCTTTTATTGGTGACATAACCGAGAAGAATACGTGTATCTTCGCAGGAATTTACTTGAGGGTTTAAAACTTTATCCTTTAAACCTGTTGCTTTACGAGGATCGTGATCTTTAGAAGCTACATGCTTGTGGTTTTGCATTTCCGAAGAAATAACTACCGGAGCTTTAGCATTAAGAACTGTAACTTCATATTCAATTGCCGCTAAATGTCGGTGTTCTAAAGAAATCACGCGACGAGATTTCATCGCAACCTGTTTACCTGATGCGGTTTCCCAAATTACCTCACGATTCAAGGTACCGGCTTTCATATCCAGTACCCGCTCAAAACTTAATAAGTTGGCAGTAGAAAGAGAGAAAGGTTCATCATCAACGTAAAGCTTGATAATTTTAGTATCGGTAACGTTGACAATAGTCTGTCCAGTTGTAGCAAAACCAAAAGCTCTTTCACCGTAAATGATCGGCCAAGATTCATAGAAACCATTGATAAAAGTTCCATTTTCGCTGCAGGGTGTAACTTCATCACACACACCGCGCATTCCTAAATAACCGTTACCAATAGAAAAAATTGTTTCCATTTGTGCTTGGAAACGAGGATAGTATTGCTTTTCTACCATCCGCCATTCGTCAGCAGGGTAGACATACTTAGGTGGATTCACAGGTTCGTGTCGTAACATGGATATCCGTTCAACCTCATTTGTGTAAAATTTTGAATTGCACATCAAAAAGTGCAGTAAGCCATAACGAAATAATTCAAAATACAAATTCAAGAATTAATAATTGGCAATTAGTTAATTATTAGAATTCTTGTTTTTGAATTTTGAAATTTAATGGAATATTGACTACAGAGTAGTCGTAACTTTATTTACTTAAGTATTTCGCCTAAATCAGTAACGACTATATGAGCACCATTATTTAGTAGTGCATCGGCATCATCATTACGGTTAACTCCGATAACTAGCCCAAATCCACCAGCATATCCTGCCTGCACGCCAGAAATAGCATCTTCGACAACAACGCAGCGTTTGGGTTCTACATCCAATATTTCAGCAGCTTTGAGATAAGTATCTGGTGCTGGTTTACCTGCTATTCCTAAATTTGCGGCTATTTTACCGTCAACACGAGTATCGAATAAATCGGTAATTTCAGCAGCTTTGAGTACAGCTTCACAATTTCGACTGGAAGAAACCACCGCCGTTTTAATTCCCTGGCTGCGGAGCTGACAAACCCAAGTCACAGAAGTTTGGTATACTTCTACTCCTTCGTTTTGTAAGATAGAATTGAAGATTTGATCTTTACGTTTCCCTAAGCTATAAACTGTGTCCTCTTCTACAGGTGTATCTTGGGTGCCATCTGGTAATTGAATACCTCGCACCTTGAGAAAACTACGAACTCCTTCTAAACGAGGTTTACCATCTACATAATGTTTGTAATCAGTATCAATATCGAAAGGTACAAATAGTTCGTTATTCTCTTGACTTAGTCGAGAGAGAAACTCATCAAACATTCTTTTCCAAGAAACAGCATGTACTTTCGCTGTAGCTGTGAGCACACCGTCTAAATCAAAAAGAACGGCATCAAAATCATTGGTAGTGACAGAGTAATTTGATTGACTCATTTACTAATTATTAATTTGAAATTAGGATAAGTGTGGATAATTTTGATACAAAAAAACACAATGTAGCTCTTGATTTATTACTAGCGTTTGCTAATTAAATCAGAGCTTTTTGGAAAAAACATTGGATTTTTGTATCCTAGAAAAAATTTAACGGGCAGTATGAATCGGTAATTTAAAAAAGTAGTATTACTACTTAAATTTAATAATTTTAGTTATATAATTCACCAATTCATACATTTTTTTGAACAATGCCATGCTATTTGTAGACTTTCAGGTTGCCCTTGGACAATTTTGAATTTATAAACAATCACCCAAATTACACTGAAGATACCGAAAAGACTATTACGTAGGTAGATAACAACATAAATTAAGTCAATAAAACAACCTGTGTCGCTTCGATTTTCATATATAACTTCTTGATAATCATCATCTGTTTGATACAATTCATCACCTGAAAATAATGAAGAGTTTGTAAAGTTAATGGTGCATGAAATGTATTAATAATAATATCTCAAATATCAAGTAGCAATAGGTAGAAAGTTATTCAATTTATGTCTCTATATAAATATTTAAGGAATAATGCATTTTGTATTCTTCTCCACCTTTATTTTTAACTTAATTCGCTATACAACCCAGTGATATCATGTCCTGTTAAACACTTATCATATCTGTGAAGGCTAAGTAACTAGTAATGAGTAATGAGTAAGAAGTAAGAAGTAAGAAGTAAAAGGTTATATATAGGAATCCTACTTGAAAATTGAGAGAGATAGGTACCCTTTAATCTCCTAGAAACCTTTTGCCTCTTGCCTTTTGACTCAAGCTACCCACACGAATAATTATGGCTACGCCACGCTGCGCCTTCCAAAAATAAAAACGGATTCCTATAGTAAGTAATTAACCCGACTTCATATGAAATTCAAATCAAAAACAATACATAATTACTATTAAGATAAAAGGTGCGTCAAAGCTTTCACTTTGCGCACCCTATACTGACTTGGCTCGAGCATCTAACTTTTCAAAGCTCTTACGAATCGCTGCAAACCTCTAAAAATACTCTGACTTTTTGCCGGTGCGGATTCACTTTCACCTTGCGGTTTATCATATATAATCCCATCTAATTCGTCTCCGCTAGGCTTTTGAGGTAATTCAGCGACTTTTTCATAATCCGAGCCTTTATTTACCCAAACTTCCCATAATCCGGGGTAGCAACGAAATACAGCAGCTTCATCAAATATTGGACGTAGATAATAACAAGATTCAATTGTGTTAATAAAACGCTGGCGAGTTTGTCGAGCTGCATAACCAATACCTACTACACCAGAATCTTCCAAGCGAGGAGCAAATATTACAAAAGGACGATATTCACCTATTGCTTCGCATATCTTTTCTAATTGTGGTATCTCTACCGAGCTAGGTTCAACAAATAAGAATATTTCATCTTCTGGTGCAACTTTTGATTCTATTGAAGCCATTCTACCAGTACCAATATCCACAAGTTGAAAAGGCACTCCACTCCAATCGCGACGAGCTAAGGCTGTACTACCAGCATCAGCAAACAAAATCTTTAGTTTGTCACCGTATTCTTCAAAAGCTGGTATGAATTGTTGTGCTGCTGGTAATGCTCTGAATTCCTGAAATAGCAATTCAACTTTTAGTCGAGTATAGCCATCTGCAAGAGCGGCTTGAGTGGCTTCGCTAGCTTGAACAATTGCATCTTCTAATGTTTTTGGAAGTTGAGGCATATTAAAAGTTAATTGATAGTTGTTGCTTGTTGGTTGTTGGTTGATACTTGATAAGTTGTACTCGAGCACATTAATTTTGATGAGTAAACGAGCAGTCTAAAAATCTCTTCTACCCCCTCTTTCCCCATCTCCCCATCTCCCCATCTCCCCTTCTCTCTATCCCTTAATTCATAACTAGGGCAACGCGATTTTCAAGACGACTCATTACTTGCTTTAATGCCATTGCTACCCAGTCAACGTCTGCTTGCGTGGTGTAACGTCCTAAAGTAAGGCGAATACCTCCCATTGCTGCTCCCTCGGAATAACCCATTGCACGAAGTATAGGGCTAGGATTCAGTTTACCACTATGACAAGCCGAACCAGCACTTATACCTATTCCTGCTAAATTCATGTGACGCACTATGGTTTTTCCGCTAAGTTTTTCCCCGTCGGCGTATTCTAAGCAGAAACTTACATGGTGCGGCAAACGCTGCATCAAATCACCTGTCGGTATTAAACCCTTGACATCAGCTAACTGCGAAAAAAGACGATCACGCAATTCTATTAATCTTGGTGTTTCCACTGGTAATTCTTGGGCTGCCAACTCCGCGGCTACTCCAAATCCGGCTATAATTGGTACTGCTTGAGTACCTGAGCGCGATCGCATTTCTTGCCCGCCACCACCTAGTAATGGTACTAACTCTATTCCCGGACGAACGTACAATGCTCCAGCACCTTGAGGACCATATATTTTATGACTAGAAATACTAAGTAAATCTACTGACATATCTCTTAAGTTGATGGGTAATCTCCCTGCTGCTTGTACCGCATCTGTATGGAATAGAACTCCGGTACTGCGAGCAATTTTACTTAATTCCTCAATCGGTTGTACTGTACCAACTTCACTTTGTCCGTAAATAATCGAAATTAAAACTGTATTATCTTGTAAAGCAGCTTTTAAATGTAGTGGATTAACTCTACCTTTTGCATCAACTTTCAAGCGAGTAACTTCCCAACCCCAAGTTTCAAGTAATTCTGCAGGTTTGGAAATTGCCGAATGTTCTACACCTGAAATTATGATATGTTGGGGTGTCGCATAACAACGAGCAACTCCCATAATTGCTAAGTTATTGGCTTCGGTACCGCCAGAAGTAAAAATAATTGATTCAGCAGGTGCGTTAATTAAACTAGCAACCTGCATTCTAGCTTGTTCTAAAATAGTGGCAGCACGTTGTCCCCAATCATGCAAGCTAGATGGATTTCCCCACCCTTGAGTTAATACCGCTTGCATCATATTAATCGCTTCCGCACGAGTCGGAGTTGTAGCACTGTAATCTAGATAAATTTGCATAGAAATTAGGTTCTGACACGCTTAGTAAGCCACTTTTATTTTCAGCTTATTTAGTTTTGTAAGACCAATTTTTGTCAATATCTTCTTTTTAAGACAAGTATGGCTCAGTTTTTTGTGAAGATTTTTGAAGCAGTTAGTTGCTAGTGGTTATTTGTTAGTGGTTAGTTGTTGGTATTTAGGAGATTGAATTATCGGCGTTGTCTACCCCCTCTCCCCCCTCTACCCCCTCTCTCCCCTCTCTCCCTCTAAATCCATAGCGAGATACAAGTGACTTTTGGGAAAGATAAATTTGTTCGTCTAGTATCTAGTGTAAGCAGACTACCGTGCAAATTTTCGCAAAAATATCTCAATTTTGTCAAAATTGTTTATTTTTACTCATATTTTCTCTTACTGGTTGTCAACAATCAAAGTCTGATAATCAAACTTTAAAAGCATTACCACAAGATTCATTCATACAAGTTTATTTTAATCATTCTCAAACTTCTGAATATCGAGAGCCTTACCGCGATCGCATTCGTAAGGGAGATAATTTAGAACAAATTATTATTGATACAATTTCTCAAGCTAATTCTACAATTGATGTCGCTGTACAAGAGTTACGTTTACCTTTGATTGCTCAAGCATTAGTTAAGCAACATCAAGCAGGAGTCAAGGTAAGAATAATTCTGGAAAATAATTATAGTCGGGCTTGGAGCGATTTTACACAGCAGGAATTAAACAAGTTAGCACAAAGAGAAAGACTAAAATATCAAGAGTTTAAAAAATTTGTCGATCTTAATGAAGATGGTAAGCTTTCCGAAGAGGAAATCAATCAACGAGATGCTGTAAAAATAATCCGCAATTCCAAAATTCCTTTAATTGATGATACTGCTGACGGTTCAAAAGGTAGCGGTTTGATGCATCATAAATTTATCGTTATTGATCGTCGCTTTGTAATTGTTACTTCGGCTAATTTTACTTTATCGGGAATTCACGGCGATTATAGTAATTATGAAAGTTTGGGGAATGTTAATAATTTATTGAAAATCGATAGCGTTGAATTAGCAACTATTTTTACAAAAGAATTTAACATCATGTGGGGTGATGGAGTCGGAGGTAAATTAAATAGTAAATTCGGTTTACAAAAACCTATTCGAGATTTTCAAGAAGTTTCTTTTGGTAATAACAAAGTTACGGTAAGTTTTTCTCCCACTTCTCCCACAAAACTTTGGATTGACAGCAGTAACGGTTTAATTGGTAAAACCTTGAAATCAGCAGAAAAATCGATTGATTCCGCATTATTTGTATTTTCAGCGCAGCGTTTGAGTAATATTCTCGAAACAAGTCATAAAAAAGGTGTGAAAATTCGGACTTTATTAGAGCCAGATTTTGCTTATCGTTTCTATAGCGAAGGTTTGGATATGACGGGGGTTGCTTTGAGTAATAAATGTAAATATGAGCTTAATAATCAACCTTGGGGAAATCCAATTAATACTGTTGGAGTACCTTTATTAACGAGTGGGGATTTATTACATCATAAATATGCTGTTATCGATGGAAAGACAGTAATTACAGGTTCCCATAATTGGACTGAAGCTGCAAATATTGGCAATGATGAAACTGTTTTAGCGATCACAAATCCTACGGTGGCTGCTCATTATCTCAGAGAGTTTGAAAGACTTTATAAGAATGCTGAATTTGGGATTCCCCGAAGGATTGAGAAGAAGGCTAAACAGCAGGAAGAGGAATGTGGAGAAATTAAATCTCCTTCGACGTTTGCTGAAAGGGTAATTGTTGATATTAATACTGCTTCGGTGGAAGAATTGGTAACTCTTCCTGGGGTGGGGAAGAAGTTAGCACAGAGAATTGTTAGAGCGCGTCGGGAGAAGCGTTTTGATTCTTTGGAGGATTTGGAGAGGGTTAAGGGGATTGGGAGGAAGATGTTGGTGAAGTTGGAGGGGAGAGTGAGTTTTTAAACGCAGCGAAAAGTGTGGTCTTGGGGGTTTCCCCCATGAACAACTTTTCAAGAGAGAGGAGCGCTGAGGGAAGCGCTGAGGTTCGCAAAGAGATTTATTATTGTAGGGTGTGTTACGGCTTCGATAAGCTTTCATATAAGATTACAAATTAAAAGATGCCGTAACGCACCATTTTTGATTTAACCCTATAATAAAGAACCTGTAAATAAATTACCTGTATTTATGAGAAAGAACAATCAAAAAGCTAATAAATAAAGCGTGACAACCGCAGAAAAGACAAATGGAAGCTACATCAAGAAGACAAGCATTGCTTAAAGCAATTTATCAGCGACTAGAGTCAGCTTATGAAGACACTTTAGAAGATGTCATCGAGCTTTTAGATATCCGTAAAGCAGAAGATTTAGAAGATATTAAAGCTGTCAAAGAAGCTCGGGAAGATATTAAAATAAATGATTCTATATCTTGGGAAGAAGTCAAAAAAGAATTAGCCAGTAAATGAATATCAAATAGAAAATATAGTTTAAAACTTAAATTGAACTTTTTCAGCAAGCCCTATATATAAATGAATCGTTCCCCTATCTGCTGAAAAATGTCCCGCAAACCCCGCGATATTAAACCCGGATATTGCTATCACATTACCACTCGCTGCAATAATCGTGATTTACCGCCTTGAAATTCATTCCAAGGCTAATATACAAAGTCTGATAAATCAGACTAGGTAAGCATTATGTATTACCGAGAAGCTGCGCTAATAGTGCGTTTTAATGTACTTTGTTTATGAAGCCCTGAAATTCATTTCAAGGTGGGAAAGTGAGCAAAACGGGAGAATTCTGATTTTAAGTGGTAGGTTGGGTTAGACCCAGGAAAATATTGAATTTTAACCAATTGATTAGCATTGCGTCGTAACCCAACACCAGTATTTTGATTTTATATCCAATTACCCAACGTATATTTTTAAATGAAGCGAGTTGTTTCTTTGGGTGTTTAATATTTATTTTGATTTGAATTATTTTGTTGAGTTTTTCAGATTATGTTGGGTTGAACGAAGTGAAACCCAACCTACGAACTTTTATTGCTTGTTGTCGATATATTTTAATACTTTTTATTGCTTGTTGTCGAGATTTTTCAGTGAGGTTCCTTTCTTATTGTATGAATTTTTCAGTTAATTTTATTAATTCTTCAGTGAGTAACTTTCCTTGATTATATTTCACCATAAATTGAATTTGTAATCTTTCATCTGAAGAGCTAATTTTATTCCCTATATTATTTAAATAATTCAAGCTTTCGTTAATATTTGTTTCGGCTTCCTTTTTATTCTTAAGATGTTGATAGGCTTCCGATATAGAAGCCAATAACATTGCTCGTCTCAGGTTATTGTCATTTACTCTAACAAAAGATAAACCAGCCTTTCTGAAAGCCTCTTCTGACTCAGCAATAAGACCTTGCTCGCTTAAATTTCCGGCTAATTTAGATAGATGATCGACAATATTAACATTTTTTTCTACAATTTTAATTTTTTCCTGTACCGAAGCAAGCTGATTTTGTACAATTTTTGCTTTTTCACTAGCATCATCAGCCTTTATTTGTGCTTCTAATGCTTTATTCCCTTCTATTGCTGCCAATCCCCCTAAACTCACTGCTCCCAACAAAGCCAAAACTAAAACAACACTCCCATTCCGAATCCGTTGTTTAGCTTTCCTATTAGCTTCACTCAATACCAAATTTCTCATCAATATAACGAGACAAAACTGTTTCGGTGTTGTTTCCTAAAAAGGTATTTGTATCTTCGTCGTAGAGAAACTCCCAAGGAAGAGCCGCTAATTCCGGAGATTCAAATATTAAGCGCAAACGGACACTTTCTTCATTCCTTTGTGCCGCTGCTACTGTCGCATGAAATCGAGCATTAATCTTCGAGGGAAATATTGCTCGGTAAAGTTGACTCCCTAACGCTTTGAGCAATTCGCTATTTGTTTTTCTAGAGTCAATTAATTCTAAAGTCAGATTAATTTGGTTCTTTTCCCAGTGCAATTCACCCGAAATCTCCCCTTGTTCTCAGGAAGCGCGAATATGGTTATTTTTATCGACTATTATCTGAAAATCTTGAAAATTCATTCCGATTCCTTTTCACAACACCACAGCGAGCTAAAACTTTTGTTTCTTAGGTTTTCAATGGATATTGAGCTTAAACGAAGGAAGAAGGAAGAAGGAAGAAGGAAGAAGTTTGGAATTGGGATGGGGATTTAAACCCCAACCCAATTCTTACACCGTATGACGGTGGGGAATTAAACCCATATGTTTAAGTTAAAAAGACTTATTTATGGGTTCAGATTTCATCAACTTACGCACTTAGGCCATGAAAATGAATAGTCCTATTTTTTCAAAAAAAATGTTGTAAATTTATTTGTCGCAAAAAGAAAACCTGTCCCCCAACGTGGGATGATGGAGTGTATGGACAAATATTTTTATAATGGAGTGGTTGCAATTTTTTTTGAGGCGCACGAGTTCCGATTATAAAAAAAGCATTTCATATCAAAAATATATCAGAAAAAGTTGCCAAAATAAAATTTTTTTTCGATTTACTGAAAATCAATTTTCGGTTTCAATTACTTATAAAAAATGTTGTAAATTTATTTGTTGCGAAAAGAAAAACTGTCCCCCAACGTGGGATGATGGAATGTATGGACAAATATTTTTATAATGGGGTGGTTGCAATTTTTTTTGAGGTGCACGAATTCCGATTATAAAAAAAGCATTTCATATCAAAAATATATCAGAAAACGTTGCCAAAATAAAATTTTTTTTCGTTGTTTGTGAAATTGATTTTCGGTTTCAATTGTAGTTATCAAAAATATTTGATTAACTAGTCAAATAAGTAAAAAAAGGTGCAGACAGATTATATATAAAATTATTGTAACTGAAAAAGTGAGGCAGCGCGGTCTTGGGGGTCTCCCCTACTCGCTGTTGCCGTTACCCTAACGGGTCACTTCGTGTTCAGCGCGGCACGACTCGGCTTTAGTAACGCGAAGCGTCTCCGTACCGGAGGTCGTCCCGAAGGGACTTAGGAGATACCCGTAAGGGTGACTTAGAAGACCATGAAGAAAACAAGGTAATTCCGTTATCTTAATGAATAAAATTTTTATTATTAATGAGATGAATCTCATTAAAGGGAAGTTTTGTATTTTTTTGTGACTAATTACGGAAAAAATCGTGTTTAGGTATCGTATTAATTGCCTGAGATCAAGTACAAGAGGTATTTAGAGTCACTCATAATATTAAAATTAAGTATTTTTATTGATAAAAACCCGATATTATATGACTTGGATTTGTATAAAATGGTGACAAATGTCATATTTGAGGTTGATGAAACGTAAACTTCCTTGGATAACTTGTAAAAAGAGATGTGTTGAAAAATGGGGAAAGTAATGACTCATCTAAAGATTAAGGATTTTTAATATTGATTTTTTTTTGAAGAGCGATAAGCCTCCGGCATGCGCGAAGCGAACGCCATTAGAATAACTAGAGACTTATTCGTTGGTGGATGACGCTATAAATCTTATTAGCACCTTGAGAATTCCCGATAGCGTAAGCAGCTAGCCAAACAGAAACTCCAGGAAGGAGAATATCGAAATTGTTGGTAAATGGCACAACATAGACACAAATAATTACACTAAAGGAACTCCCTTACACTTGCCGATCTATTTAAACCGATGACCGAACAACCGAAACGAATTTGCATCCTTGGTGGTGGCTTTGGTGGACTTTACACTGCTTTACGCTTAGTTGAATTGGATTGGGAAGAATCCCAGAAGCCAGAAATAGTCCTAGTTGACCAAAACGATCGCTTTTTATTTTCCCCTCTTTTGTACGAATTGCTTAGCGGTGAAATGCAAACTTGGGAAATCGCTCCTCCCTATGAAGAACTTTTGCAAAATACTGGTATTCGCTTTTATCAAGAGATAATATCTGGTATTGATACCGACCAAAAAAGTGTATGTTTACAAGATGGTCCAGAAATTCCTTATGATCGTTTAGTATTAGCATTAGGTGGCGAAACCCCTCTAGATATGGTTCCCGGTGCCACATCTTATGCTTATGCTTTCCGTACTCTTGCTGATGCTTACGCCTTAGAAGAAAGATTGCGAATAATTGAAGAATCTGACAAAGATAAGATTCGAGTCGCAATTGTTGGTGGTGGGTATAGTGGTGTCGAACTAGCCTGCAAATTAGCTGATAGATTTGGAGAAAGAGGACGTTTTCGACTAGTAGAAATGGGTGATGGAATTCTCCGCAACTCTCCAGAGTTTAATCGCGACGCAGCCAAGAAAGCTTTAGATGAACGCGGTGTATGGATTGATTTAGAAACGAGAGTAGAATCGATCGCCGCCGATAATATTTCTTTGGAATACAAAGGTGTTGTAGATAACCTTCCCGTAGATTTAGTCATTTGGACAGTAGGTACCCGAGTTATTCCTTTAGTAAAAAATCTTCCCGTCAAACACAATCAACGGGGACAAATTACCACCACACCAACTTTACAAGTACTAGATAATCCCCATATCTTCGCTTTAGGAGACTTAGCAGACAGTCTTGATGCAGAAGGAAAACAAGTTCCCATAACAGCACAAGCAGCTTTCCAACAAGCAGATTATACAGCTTGGAATATTTGGGCAAGTCTTACCAATCGTCCTTTACTTCCCTTCCGCTACCAACACTTAGGGGAATTCATGTCATTGGGAGTAGATAACGCCACCCTGACAGGATTAGGAATCAAAATGGAAGGAACATTTGGAAATGTAGCTCGTCGTCTTGCTTATCTTTATCGTCTCCCGACTTTAGAACATAAACTAAAAGTTGGTTTTAATTGGCTAAGCCGTCCTATTATTGAAGCACTGTCTTAAATATTGGGAGATTGGGAGAGGGGGAGACAAAGGGATGGGAAAAAACCCAAGCATCTACAATAAAAAACTCTTAACTCCTAATTCCTAACTCCGCGAGCTCCTAACTATTGAATCCAAAATCTAAAATCCAAAATCATTAAAGGTTGATGAAACAGCCGAAAGTCATTTTTTTAGATGCCGTAGGAACACTCTTTGGTATTAAAGGTAGTGTTGGTGAAATTTACAGTCAAATTGCAGGAGAATTTGGCGTTGAAACCTCACCAGTAACTTTGAATCAAACATTTTTTCAAAGTTTTAAAGCTTCGCCACCGCCAGTTTTTCCTAAGGCACAAGAACAAGATATTCCCCAACGTGAGTTTGCATGGTGGCATCGTATTACTCGTACCACCTTTGAACAAGCTGGTGTTTTGCACAAATTCGATGACTTTTCGGCTTTCTTTAGCGAAGTCTACATCCATTTTGGCACGGGTGAACCTTGGTTTGTTTATCCTGATGTTGAAAAAGCTTTAGATAATTGGCAAAGAAAAGGAATCGAATTAGGAATATTATCCAATTTCGATTCCCGAATTTATTCCGTTTTACAAGCTTTAGAATTAAGAGATTATTTTCGTTCTATTACTATTTCTACCCAAGCCGGTGCAGCTAAACCCAATCAAAAAATATTTGCGATCGCTCTTGAAAAACACAACTGTCTTCCAGAAAGCGCATGGCATATTGGCGATAGTGTAAAAGAAGATTATGAAGGAGCTAGAGCCGCAGGGCTTAGAGGTATTTGGTTAAATAGAAATCAATGATCAATTATCAATGATCAACGATCAATTTTTAGGGTGTGTTACCCAATCTCGCAAAGCACTCTACAACAGTTCATTTTCTCAACAATCCTTAAATGATAATTGACAATTAGTAACTGATAATTGATTCGCTTCATCCTCTAACATCTGAATCAGGTTTTCATCTCCACTTAGTTTCGCAACTTCCAATCTATGTTGTAAATTGCGGCATAAATTGGCTAAGCGAGTTTGAGCTAACCCATCATAATTAACTTCATTCCTAGGAAATAAATTCTTGCTCGCAGCAAAGATAAAATTTAACTTTTGGCGCTGCTTTAATTTCTCTATTTCTTCTGGATTCCCTGAATAATAAGTAGCGCCGCGGTACTTATACTCAACTGCATTTTCATTTACCGTCGTATATCGAGAGCGATGACGCTTCCATTCTGCACCTCGATATTTTCCACTAACTTCCTCAGCGCTTACTTCAACTGCTAGAGGAATGTATTCATATTCTATTCCACGATAAGTAAGTTTCATAATTTCCTTGCCTCTTTATATCTTGAAACACTAAACAAAGCGAGGCGCGATC
>JBCCSG010000007.1:0-54585 GCA_039200565.1 Cyanobacteria bacterium P01_D01_bin.50
TCACCATTACCTGAATAATGGCTAGAAGCTTGTTATGACAAAACAACTACAATTGAGGAGCCGTGTGAAGGGACAACTTTCATGCACGGTTTTGAAGACCAACGGAGGAGGCAACAAATCCGTTGAGTTTAACCCGATACGTCATAGAACACGGTCTAAAACCCACCTAGGGTACCAGACCGGGGACATAGTAAAAGCTATACTGCCCAAAGGTAAATTTACAGGGACTCACCTTGGCAGAATTTCGGTCAGAAAAACAGGAAAATTTGATTTGCGCCGAGTTGATGGGTTGAAAGTTAGTCCGGTAAATCATAAGTACTGTAAAGCTATTCATCGCAATGATGGCTACTCTTACAGCTTTTGACAACTTTGTTCAGTGTTCTTCAGGTAATCGCCGATTAGAGGCACTGCGATCGCTCGCCCCATGCTATGCAGGCTTATCGCCAAATTGTTCTATTGATGTAGGTATTGCAATCAATACCTCTAATTTAATCTAAATCTCGATCTAATCTTTTAGATACAACAAAGTTATTTTTGTCAATATCAGTATTCGAGTCACAGCAAAATAGTATTTTAAATCACTTATAACTTTATATCTCTTTACAATCATCCGGAGCTTTGTCCAATATTTTTAAATCATTTCCTACGCTAAGGTAGGTGAATAATGTCAAAATAAGGTAAATTACTGCTTATTTAAGGTTTATTTAATATCAACTTAAAAAATTGAATAAACTGCTTCCCTAAGCATAACAATAGCACACTTCAGCGCAAATCCTTGTAATTTCGTCAACTAATTGAGAATAGTGTCAATAATATTTTTTTTGTAAACTTAAGTAACGAGTATGTAACAGAATATGAATACAAAAGTTTAATTAATCGTGACTTTTAGACAAGTTTTGTTTATCAGACGATAATTTGATGTTTTTGATTAAACAATCTATGAGGGGTACCCATGAGAATTTTTTTCTCCTAAAAAAATTTGGCTCTTAACCCTTAACTTAGTAATTTAGTTACACGCGCTACAATTTTTCTCCAACATAAAATTCTACTTCTAAAAAATCATCCCCAAAAAATTGAATTTGATATCTTCTCTTAACCCAAACCCGTTATAACAGGAATAAGAAACTGTAGATGGGATAACGGTTACATGGGATGGACACCATTAAGAGAACGTATTGATAACTTACCACTCGTTCTAGCTGGACCAATTTTACGACGTACCGAATCCGATTCTGTAACTGTATGGGTGGCTTTAAAAGCAAGTCGTCGTGTCACTTTAACAATATTCGATCAAAACCATAATTTTTTATTTGAAAGTTCTAGAACTACGGCAAGAATAGGCATTAATTTACATGTTGTTGCCGTGACTGCTAAGGCTTCGTCAAATATACTTATAAACGGTGAAAATTATCTTTATGATTTAGATTTTGGTAATGGAGAATTACTTAATAGTCCCGGTGTGTTAACTGCTGAGGGTTCCTTGAAAGATATTACTTATTCTCGATATAAATTACCTTCTTTTGCATTACCACCAAGTGATTTTCAAGATTTACGTATTATTCACGGTTCTTGTCGCAAACCCCACGGTGAAAGTTTAGATGCTCTTGCTGCTGTGGATAAAATGATCGAAGAAGCGTTAGAACAAGAACCAAAAAAACGGCCGCATCAACTATTTTTTACTGGCGATCAAATTTATGCTGATGATGTCGCCGATGTATTACTTTTTATGTTGATGGATGGGAGTGAAACGCTTTTAGGTTGGTCGGAAAATTTACCGGATGTTGAGAATTTAAAAGAATTAAATCCGGGACAACGCAATAATTTAGCAACGAAAACTGCTGGTTTTACGGCAAGTTTTGGTAAGTTAAGCAACATCACTGATATTGCGAAAAGTCATTTATTCACTTTTGGGGAATATTTGGCGATGCATTTATTTTCTTGGAGTGATGTGTTGTGGGTTGAAGCTGAATTTTTCCCCGATTTTAGTGACATTAATTCAGATAATTTGGGAGCAAAGAATAATGGTGCGAAATATTATGAAAAAGAAGTTGAGTATGTTACAGATTTTTGGTCAACTCTTCCAAGTGTAAGACGCGCTTTAGCAAATGTTCCTACATATATGATATTCGATGACCACGAAATTACTGATGACTGGTATTTGAATATGGCTTGGTGTAACCGCACTCTCGATAAACCTTTGGGAAAGCGGGTTTTGCAAAATGGTATATTGGCTTATACGATTTGTCAGGCTTGGGGAAATACTCCCGAAAAATTTGCAAAAGATAGTATTGGTGAAGCGTTACTCAAAGCTGCTGTAGGTTGGTCATTTAGTGGTGGTACGAATACAATTTATGAATCACAAATTACTCAGCGAGTTGGTTTACCTAGTGTTGTAGAGATTCAAGAGAATTCACAAAAAATACCTCATTCTGAAGCAGCTTTGACGTGGCATTATACAGTTAATGGTCCAGGTTATGAAGTTATAGTACTTGATACGCGCACTTGGCGGGAATTTCCTGGTAAGGAATTCGATTTCCCGGCTTTGATAAGTCAGGAAGGTTACGAGGAACAGATATTAAAACAAGTGCGTCGGGATGATATTGAAGTTAGTTTTATTATTTCTCCTGGCCCTTTTATTGGCGTACCTTTTCTAGAAAACATTCAAAAAATCGCTAAAAGTGTTTACGAAAAATTTGGTAATGCTGCTTGGGGTTTTGATACAGAAGCTTGGGCATTAGATAAAACTACTTTTGAAAGAATGCTTGCTAGATTGGCATTAAGAGCATTGCCTAATTCCAAAAGTCGTATAGTGTTTTTATCTGGCGATGTTCACTACAGTTTTGGTGCGCGTTTGCAATATTCAGCAATACATCCTTTTGAAAGTCCGGAGCCTGTTAAATCTGAATTAGTAATTGCTCAATTAACTAGCAGTTCATTTAAGAATGAAGTTAGTGGTATGAGTGGTAGTCATGGAGCGCATAAAAAAGGTTTTGTTCCTATGGTCATGAATAGCGATTTACCAACAGCAGAAGTATTGGGATGGGGAAATACACAAAAGCAAGAAGTAAATATTGGTAATACTTCTCTTCTTGTAGAAGATTTATTTCAACGCAATTCTTTAAATATTAAAGGTAGCCCTGGAACAATTGATTTAGTCAAAGAAAGAAATCATTTTCGGAGATTAGAAATTACTCGTCAACCTGAATGGTGGTATCGAATTGATTTCTTAGCAGCTAAAAATGAAGAATTGAGCGAACCAAAAGCTGAAAATATAGTGACAAATTCTGTAACTGCGCCTTTACCTGGAGAAAGCCGCAAACAAGCTTTAGAAAAATACTTATCAATGGCGAAAAACTATCGTAATTATCTCAGTAAGAAGGGACATGGTACAGAAATTGTCGGTTTAAATAATCTTGGCGAAATCACTTTTGAAATAGTAGATGGAAAACAAAGAGTAGTACAAACTCTTTGGTGGCGATTAGAAAGTCGAGAAAATCGTCAGATGTTAGAACCTTTTCCGTTGACTAGATGTGAAGTATCCTTAGATTTTGATGACGAACAACATCCTATAAGTGATGTTATTAAGGAAGTTGATGTTGGTTAGTTGTTAGTGGTTGTTTGTTAGAAGTTAGAAGTTAGAGGTAAGTAGTTGGGAGTTAGTAGTGTTTTTTTAGATTTTAATTTTAGTTAATTGTTTTTGATTTGACAAATTATTAAAATGTTAATAGCGCTTCTATAATTGACTTCGGTAGTGTTTGAGTTATAGTAAATTTCCTTTACATTAACTCAGAATAATTTTACTTTAGTTTACCTTGAGGAGTTAGTATGTAATACAAGAGAAGGGTGAAAAATAAATATTTGATAATTGATAATTGATAACTGTTAACTGTTATGGCGAGAGTTAGCTATGGCTTACAAGTTCAGAAACGAGCAAAGCGTTTGCTAGAGACACTTTTAGCTTATGCTAACGATGAGTTAGATGTATGCGACGAAGCTGTAGTTGATGCAATACGTGCCCACATCCAAATTCGCTGGTTAACAGAAAAACGCCTAGTTGTCAGAACTAAGGTTCGGTTTCTGCAAGAATTAACGAGTTTACAGGGTGTACAAACTCCGTTAAAAGCCGAACAAATTAAAGAAGCAATCAAACGATTAACAGATTTTCTCGAAATTCTTGAAGATAATCGCGCAACTCGCGGAGGTTCGGAAAATTGGCATTTTACATTAAATCTTTGGTATTCTCGCTGGGAAATGGAAGCGAATTTACAAAAATTTGATGCGGAATGGGAAAGGAGGAAAGGAGGAGACAAGGAGAATATTAATTTCTCTCCATCCCCCCATCTCCCCATCCCTCCCTCTTCCCCCTCTCTCAACTGGGTTGAAATTTGTTGTAAAACTTTGTCAGCGGCTAATCATAAACGATTAACTACTAATCCCCTCACAAGCGTGGATGGTGTAACTTTTTCATTGGATGAAGTTTATGTTCCTTTGGGTTTGGTTAAACGCAAGCAACGAGAAAGACGCGGTGGTAATGTTAATCCAGTGAAGGGTTCGCAATTATATAAATCGGAAGATGGCGATTCTAGTGAAACGTTAACTTTAAACTTCTTTTTGCAATATCTTAAATCAAAAGAAAGTAATCGCATTGCTATTGTAGGTGAACCTGGTGCGGGTAAAACTACGCTGTTACAAAAGATTGCTTCCTGGATAGCCGATAATACCCAAGATTTACCGATTTGGGTTTCTCTTGCTGATTTGCAGGGAAAGAATTTAGAAGAATATTTAATTGAAGATTGGTTGAAAGCAGCAACTCGCAAGCGACGCATTTCCCCAGAAATAGAAGATTCGTTTTGCGAACAATTTAACCAAGGGCGGGTATGGTTGCTGCTAGATGCAGTGGATGAAATGGCGATCGAATCCAGTTCTGCTTTGAGTAAAATTGCTAGTTATATTAAAGGTTGGGTAGCAGATGCTTCGATCATAATTACTTGTCGGTTAAATGTTTGGGATGCTGGAAAAAATGCTTTGGAAGATTTTGAAACTTTCCGCAATCGGAATTTTACCTATGGTAATTCTCGTACATCAGATTTGATGCCAAAATTTATTAGTTGTTGGTTTCAGGAGAATCCAGAATTAGCGGATAATTTACAGACGGAATTAGAAAAACCTTCACGAAGAAGAATTCGCGATGCACTCAAAAATCCTCTGCGGTTAGCCTTGATGTGCCTCCTTTGGGGATTAAGACGCGGTGGATTACCCAATACCAAAGCGATGCTGTACGAGAAATTTATGGAGTCAATTTACGAATGGAAACAAGATAGATTCCCCACCACATCAACCCAGAGAAAGCAGTTAAATCAAGCTTTAGGAAAACTCGCATTAATGGCAATTGCAGCGGAAGAAAGCAAGTTCCGTCTCAGACATCGTTTTGTATGTGAAGTCTTAGGTGCACCAGATGAAGGTTTGTTTCAATTAGCACTTCAATTAGGCTGGCTCAACCAAGTCGGAATATCAGAAACTCAAGGTGAAAAAGTATATGCCTTTTATCATCCTACATTTCAAGAATATTTTGCAGCATTAGCAATTGATGATTGGAGATTTTTCTTAAATTTAAATATTCAGAATAGGGTATTGAGCATCGCTTCCCCACGCCACTTGCACATCCAGGGAAGCTGGTGCAGCAGTGGCTCCTCTACCCCCTCTCCCCCCTCTCCCCCTCTCCCTCTCTTTGAGTACCAATGGCGCGAAGTAATTCTACTATGGTTTGGTAGGGATGATATTCCCCAAGAAAGTAAAGAAGAATTTATCAAAGCGTTAATCAATTTTGAAGACGGTTGTGGTGGATTTTATCGCTATCAAGCTTATTTTTTAGCGGCGGAAGGAATTGCAGAATTTGCAGATTGTTCTTTCTGCGAACAAATTCTAAAACAACTGATTGAATGGCGCTTTGGTTATTTTCATCCTACAGAACAAAAATGGTGGAGATATCCCTCACCAATTGTAGAAGGTGCACGAGTTGCATTGTTAAAAACCGATCGCAATTGTGCTATTACTGCTTTAGAAGAATTTATTGCATCGAGTCAAAGTGATTTTGATACCTGGAATGCAGCTTATAGTTTAGGAAAAGTATTCGATCCTGGTAATAAAATAGCAATTTCTACATTAGAAAGAATTATCGCATCTTTTTTACATGAAACCCTTCGTTTACAAGCAGCAGATAGCTTAGGAAAAGTTGAAGCAGGAAACAACATAGCAGCGACAGCTTTAACTGAAATAATTAAATCCACAAAAAAAGAATCAATTCGTAGGAAAGCAGCATTTAGTTTAGGTAAATCCGAACCGGAAAATCAAATTGCAATTTCAACTTTAGAAAAAATTGTCATATCATCAGCAAACGAATTCCAAAAGCAATTCGCAGCAGATAATTTATTAATCTTAAATCCAGAAAATAAAATTGCTCTTGACTTTAATATATCGAAAAATAAAAAAAATAAAGAAAGAAAACTAATTCAACAGAAATCTCGGAATAAGTCTAAAAATAAATCTAAAAATAATGACAAAGCAATCGCTGCTCTAATTGAAGGAATTGAATCTGCAAAAAACGATGATAGTAAAAGGCGTAGGGCTTCTAGTTTAGCAAAATTACAACCAGAAAACCAACTTGCTTTTAATACCTTAGTAAATCTTGTCAAATCAGCAAAAAAAAATTCAGATAGAAAAAATGCTGCAGAAGATTTGAAAAAGATTATTAGTGACGAAGGAATTCCACAATTAATTATATCTTTGAAAGATTGTTTTTTGGAAGAAATTAACGATATTAATTTAGAAGAATCTCGACACTGCTATAAACTACTGTGGTATTGTGCAGAAAAGATGAATTATGGGGATTTTTATCAAATTTGGAATGGAAAGAAATACTTATAATAAGATTCGTAGTTGTGCTTTAGCACTCAAATCATCGTTATAGCGCTAAAGCGCAACTACAAACTAAAAACTATTTCAGTGATTGATTTTCAAATTTAAACCTTCAAAAAGCTTGTACCCACTCTTTGACAAAATACTCAGTCCAAATTCCATTTTTCCAATAAGGATCGTTTTCTACTAACTCACGCACCGTCGCTTCATCTGCTGCTTCGTAAATACCAAAAACTTGAGTAGTATCCTTGGTAGGACCTATCGTAACTAAAATACCATCTTCTTTCTGCTTTGCCAATCCATCTAAATGTTCTTGACGATAAGGCGCACGTTTTTCTAAAACGTTTTCGCAGTAGCTTCCCCACATTATATATTTAGCCATGATCGATCGCTGATTAAATAGATGAGCTTGATTACAAGGATAGTTGAGAACTGATTGCCAACCCCTAACTCCTAACTCCTTAAACTTACCCCAAATTGTTCAACCAAAGTATCTCTAACAGTTTGATGTACGGGTTCAACATCAGCATCGGTGAGAGTGCGCGAGCTCAAACGATAAATTAAGCGGAATGCTAAACTTCTTTGCCCTTCCGGTACATTTTCGCCGCGATATTCATCAAATAATTCGACGGAATATAATAAATTTTTACCTGCTTTGGTAATCGCTTTTTCAATCTCGGCGACTGTTAAATTAACGGGTGCATAAAAGGCAATATCTCGATCGGATGGGGGATAGCTAGAATAAGATTTAAATTTAGGTACCAGTATTTCATCACTCTCCATAGCATCTAAAAGTACTTCTAAATCTAGTTTAAATACATAGAGATCATCTGGTAAATCTCTTTCGCTGCGAAGTTGGGGATGCACTTGTCCAAATACACCCAATCTGTTACCACCAAGCCAAAGTGAAGCAGTGCGCCCTGGATGCAAACGTTCATCGCGTCTATCGGAATGATATTCTACCTCCAATCCCATGACTTGAAAAACGCTCTCTAAAATACCCTTGGCTTCAAACCAACTCATGGATTGCTGACTACCACCATTCATCCACTTACTATTGGTAATATCGCCTCCCATAATTCCGGCGACGATTTCTGTTTCCTGAAAACCTTCTTCTTCTTCCCAGAAAATCTTCCCGATTTCAAAGCCGTTAAGGGCACCGTTTCCTTGTTCAATATTGTATTGAAACGCATCAATCAAACCAGATATTAAATCGGTTCGTAATGCTGAATATTCGGTAAATAATGGGTTACTCAATACCACTTGTCTATCTTCCCCTGGCTTCACCAAGGAATAGTGCATCAATTCCGTTAACCCAGTAGCGCGAAATGTGGCTCGAAGACAGCGAATTAATTCTTGATCTACCGGTAAATAACCAACTTCCGGCTTTTCTGGTAAAGTATCGCAAAGGCGATCGTAACCGTACAAACGAGCGATTTCTTCGATTAAATCAATTTCTCTTTCTAAATCGCGGTACCTATAGGGAGGTACTGAAACCGTCCAAACTCCGTCACCAGAAACAGTTAACCGACATCCCAAAGCGGTTAAAATGCCCTCTACATCCGTGCTTTCAATTTCTCCAGTTTTCTCTCCCAATTCTACAGGGCCAAGTATCTGATTAACTCGATCTAAACGCAATTCAATTGAACGAGTAAAAGTCGAAGCTTCGGGAAGGGTATTGGAAATTTCTTGAGTTACTAAATTACCGCCAGCAATTTCTACAATTAACGACAAAGCACGGCGAGTCGCAACTTCCAACTCAGCATGATTTACTCCTCGCTCATACCTCGTAGAAGATTCGCTTCTCAAACCAACGCTGCGAGATGAACGACGAATAGCTGCTGTATCAAATAAAGCTGCTTCTAAAACTAAATTTTCGGTTCCGTCATGGACTTCACTTTCTTCTCCACCCATGACTCCCGCTAAAGCCACGGGTTTATCGTTAACAGTTATCAACAAATTTTGAGTTGATAATTGACGATTTTTTCCATCCAGTGTCTTGAGAGCTTCACCGTTGCTAGCAAACCTAACCCCAATACTGATATTCTCACTACCGGCAATCCCTTGCAGTCTAGTACGGTCAAATGCGTGCAAAGGTTGTCCCCATTCCAACATTACATAGTTAGTAATATCAACTATGTTGCTAATTGGTCGAACTCCCGCAGCTAATAAACGTTGTTGCAACCAGTCAGGAGATGGAGCGATTTTAACTTGTTCGATAACTGTTCCAATATAAGCAGGACAAGCTTTCGTATCATCCACTTTGATACTGAAATTTCCCGCACCTTTGGCAACAGATATTTCTTCTGCTTGAGGAATTTTCAGCTTTTCACCAGTTATCGCCGCAACTTCTCGGGCTATCCCTACCATACTCAAAGCATCGGCGCGGTTTGCGGTAGCGGTTACATCTAAAATGACATCGTTCAAACCTAACAGGGGACGTACATCTGAACCAATTATTATACTTTCCCCAGAAAAAATATGAATTCCATCTACTTCGCTAGGTAAACCTAATTCTTCCAAAGAACAAATCATCCCTTGAGAAGGTACGCCGCGCAGTTTAGCGGGTTTAATCTTTAGGTCTTTATTTGGTAAGTAAGTACCTACAGTTGCAACTGGCACATATATATCTGCACGAACATTCGCAGCACCGCAGACAATATTTAAATTTTCGCCTTTGCCCACATCAACCTGACAAACACTTAGTTTATCAGCATTTGGGTGCTGTTCTCGTTGGACAACTTTCCCGATCACAACCCCATCAGCCCAAGTGCGACGGTCTTCAATATCTTCTACTTCAAACCCCGCCATTGTCAGTGTTTCTGCCAAGTCTTCGGGATTCAATTTTAACTCTACAAGTTCCTGTAACCAACTTAAAGAAATACGCATGGAATATATTTGCTTATGCGATTAAAAATAGTGATTGAATAAACACGCAAGGACTATTTTAAATGGGAATGGACCGTCATGTCCTAAGGGCATTGGGAGTTAATATAAGATTTTTGTTTTAACTAAATTCCAACATGTGAGAAATTTGGCGATCGGCAGCTTTGCCAAGGCTTCGCATATCGCCAAATGTCTGATTGTTAAAAAATCACTGAATATAGCTTATCAATTAACTTCGAGAATATCAGCAACTAGACCTGTTTGGAGTTCTAGTTGCGGACGAATTTTTCTACCATTTTTTCTACCAGTAACAAACACAACTTGCTTCTGAGGAGCTTCTGCCTGCTCCTGGTAACGTATGGCTATTGTAGATCGCTTTCTCTTTGCCAGTAGTCCCCAGACTCCCAAAGCTAAAACTGCACCAACATCAATTTTCTTTTTCTCAGAGTATGAGAAAGATTTAATTGTCTTCATGGGAATAATAACTTCCTTTGTGTTCTTTTCCCCTTCTAAAACATCCAATCCCTTCCCAATTTCAAAATAGAACTTGATTTGTTCGTTGGTAACATCAACTTTGCAACTCTTTCCTTTTTCGTCACCACTGAAAAGACACTTAGCTTTTTTCCCAGGACGAGTATCAAGAGAAACAGGACCTGTCGCCTTATAACCTTCGCATTCGGAGTTAAAAGGAAACTTGGAGCAGAAGCTTTGGCGATCGCGAAGCACATGCCCGAAGGGCTGATCGCCAACTTCTCTGGCTCCTACAACTTCCGATACTGTTGCAAACTGAATACAGAACAAAATCGTTAGCATTACTAGCTTACTAGGCTTCATTTTTTTGATTAATAGTATAGATTTCGACTGTTGATAGAAAGCTTTATCAGTCAGTTAATTGGAATCTTCGGTTATTTTCGGAGGCTTACTTACGGTCACAATTGCATTTTAAACCATAAATCAGTATTGTTGTATTCAAAAAATTACATTTAAATCCTTTTGTATTTTTTTTAGAAGGCATTCAGAGGTTTAAGGAGATTTGCTATGTATGATATATATTACTAGTTATCAGCCTGAAAATTGAAAAACCTCTGTATTTGAAACAGAGGATGAAAACAATTACTCCTTTCGAGCTAATCTATTACCGGCTAAAAATTTCTTCCCACTTACTCACCTCTGGGGTTGAGGAGATTACTTATGCGCGAATAGAAGTAATAGGAAGTTTTTAGTTCCCAGTATTTTAAAAGATATTGGAGTCTTCACATCCCAAATTTTTAATCTGTAAACAAATAAATAAAAGTCAAGGGTTCCCATAAGAATTTTTTTAGAAGAAAAAAATTCTTATGGGTGCCCGTCAGTTTATCTAAATCTTTAATATAAAAATTAAGCGTTAAACTTTGTTAACGCACTTGAAAAAATTTGTATTTTAGGTAGATACACTGTATAATTAAACTAATTAATAATAGCAATCAAACAGTCGTTGACTTAACAGCATCAAGTAATTGTTGTTTAGTGAATGGCTTTGTCAGATATATATCTGCTCCTTGTCTCATTCCCCAAATGCGGTCAATATCTTTATTTTTAGAACTACAAAAAATAACCGGAATTTTTTGTGTATCTGAATCCCGTTTTAATTGACGACAAAATTCAAAGCCACTCATTCCGGGCATGATTATATCAGTAATAATCACATCGACCTGATGCAGCCGCACTTTTTCTAAACCCTCTTGAGCATCTGTTGCTCGAATTACCGCATACCCCCCTTCCTGCAAGAAAATGTTGATTAACTCTAACTGAGAAGGGGTATCTTCAACAACTAAAATTGTAGTCATATTTTTATCCCCGCTATCCATATTTAGTAGTAATTTGGTCGAATAAAACGGCAAGCGAAAGATAAACCTCCGGGCAGATTCGAGAAGTTATAACTAGTACTGTTATGACTAATCAAGTTAAATGCATGAATACCATCTTCAGTAGATCTGCACGAGTAAAAGGTTTAGTTAAATAGCCACTAGCTCCGACTAATCTTGCCTTTACTTTGTCTACAAATCCTTTACTTCCCGTCACCATGACGATGGGAGTATTTTTAAATTTTGAGTTATTTCGTATTATCCGACATAATTCATAACCATCAATTCCTTCCATATTTAAATCTAATAAGATTAAATCTGGCTGATGTCGAATAATAGACATTACAGCTTTAAGAGGATTATCAATAGTAACAACAGAAAAACTCTCGTCTTCTAAAAAGCGACTAATTTCTTTGAGTATAACTGGACTATCATCTACAGAAACAATTTTATAAACTTTCCGTGGTGGTAAAGTTTCCGTAGGATTAATAGGTTTATTCTCATCTGGCTTAGTGGCTTCAATTTTTTGTGTTGGTGTAGAAGAAAGTTTTTCCGATTGTTTAATTGTGACTTTGTTAACAGGTATTGTCTGTTTTTGTTTCGGAACTATCGGTTGCTGTTTAGTATTATTTACTGGTAATGTTTCTATAGTATCAGCTAATTCCGTATTGATAAATTGCGTTACTTTTCTAGAATTATGAGATACCCCACTATCAGTATTAGGAAGTTTATCAAATGGTGGATCTGGTTCGTGCAGTAAAATTGCTCCACTCTGGATATGAGGATATAAACTCTGCGCTAACTGAAGTTCATCTTGATTCATAATTACAGCAAGATGACGCAAGCTAAAACCCTTCATCCAGTTAACTAAATTAGGCTGGATTTCAGAAATCTTTTGTACTTGAGTTTTCGTATTAATCCATAAATAAGGCCGTTGAAGTGGAGAAGTAATATGTGGAGCGAGACTTTGCCAAGATTCCAATCTATCTTGAGAAACAGCTAATAACTTTTCGGCATCAAGTCGGCAAATTTTGGGAGATATACTTAAACTTTTCTGAAACTCGTAGGTCCCTTTTTTGATTAATAGGAATGATTCAATAACTTCTTTAACTAATTCTTGAATTAGTATAGCTGCTTGTGTTGGATTTAAATATCTTTGACTCACTAACCAGCAAATAGCCTGATAATCTGCAGGTTGTTGAGGAGATGTTGATTCAGATGTACTTTCTGTAGTTTGAATTGATTGATTTTGTGAATCAGGTTCAAACATCATGCGTAACTGTACGCGAATTTCGCTGGTTAATGTTGGAATTTGAAGTGAAAGCCGACGTAAGTGACGCTCAAGTCTATCAAAAGGCTCAATTGAATGAGTTGCATAAGCTATTTTTCCTTCTTCTAAGTAAATCAACCAATTAACTGAATTGCTTTGAACTTGCAAACAAGTATTTTCAAAGCAACTAGATAAGTGTCTTAACAAACTTAGGGGAGGTAATTTTGTGAAAGTTGCAAAATTATTCATATAGGATAGAGAATCACAGTAAACAAGATTAAATATTAATAAACATTAATTGAATATTATGAAGTATTAAATAATTAAGATTCTGTATGAATCAATTCGTATTTTTCTAATATGGATATCTTAACAGCTAAAAATATTACATCACAGTTAAATTGTTACATTTATTTTGACAATATCCTAATCAACAATTCTTTTAGGATAAGTTAGTTCGCCAGGTTTTTATGTCACTTAATTAACTCTCTTTCTAATAACAGATAACACCTTCGACGTAGGTATTTTATCCAAGATGAGATTTTTCTACATATAATCTTTAAGTTTCCACCCATGCATAGGTCCGGATTTATTGTATTCTAGAATTATTATGTATATAAATCCTTATAATTAATAAAGGTCCAGTAAATCCAACTTTGAGCAAATAATGCCTATGGTTTAATGAAAAAATAGAAAAAGTTTGCTGAATGATGTAGGTAATAATGCATTTGTAATTAGCAAACAACAGCAGAAAAAACATTTCTTAAAGCGCCAAAACTATGGTTCGTTTGGAGCTTTAAACTATATACTTTGAACAACCGGAAATCAAACCTTAGAACTTTAATATAGCACCGAAAGTTATGTCCGATACCTTAAGACTAGATGAAGTAGTTGATTTCGCAGAGAACCCAGAACCTCGTTGTCCTTGCGTCTTGTTGCTAGATACATCCGGGTCGATGCAAGGAGGACCAATAGATGCTTTAAATCAAGGCTTGCTTAGTTTTAAGGATGAATTGACTAAAAACTCACTAGCATCAAGAAGAGTTGAAGTATCTATAGTTACGTTTGATAGCAATATAAATGTAGTACAAGATTTTGTGACTGCCGACCAATTTACTCCGCCTATATTAACAGCACAAGGATTAACTAGTATGGGTGCTGGTATTCACAAATCTTTAGACTTGATTCAAGAACGTAAAGCTCAGTATCGCTCGAATGGCGTTGCATACTATCGTCCTTGGATATTTATGATTACAGATGGCGAACCACAAGGAGAACTCGATGAAGTTATAGAACAAGCATCGCAGAGGCTGCAAAATGACGAATCAAATAAACGTGTAGCCTTTTTCTCAGTAGGAGTAGAAAATGCCAATATGACGCGCTTAAGCCAGTTAGCGGTGCGTACTCCTTTAAAGCTGAACGGATTAAATTTTGTGGAAATGTTTGTATGGTTATCTGCTAGTATGTCAGCAGTTTCTCATTCTAAAGTAGATGAGCAAGTAGCTCTACCGCCAATTGGCTGGGGTTCTGTTTAATATAGTCCAAGTACAACAATTAAACAGCCCTTGCGGTAATGTAAATTTATGAACAGTTCAAGACAAAAGCTTCACTGGCGGGTAGTGGGTGCATCAGTTTGTGGCACTAGCCATGTAAAGAACTCCCAACTTTGTCAGGATGCCCATCACTGGATGATGTTGCCAAATAATATATTGGTAGCAGCCGCAGCAGATGGGGCAGGAAGTGCAAGTCTTGGGAAGGTTGGAGCAATGGTTGCAACAGAAGCAGCAATTGAAAATATATCCCTCAAGCAGGTTAACCAACATACTCTTGGCGACGATACGAGAGCGAAATCTCTACTGAGCGAAGCAATTTTAGCTGCAAAAACAGCAGTAGAAGAAGAAGCAATAGCTTCCAACAGACTACCAAAAGATTTAGCGACAACTTTAATTATTGTGGTAGCCACAGCGGAGGTAGCTGTAGTAGCTCAAGTGGGGGATGGTGTTGCAGTTGTCAAAGATAAGGTGGGTAACTTAACGGCTTTAACCCTTCCGGATAATGGCGAATACATTAATGAAACCAACTTCTTGACTTCGCCCACAGCCTTAGATTCGGTGCAAGTAAATGTATCTCGTCAAGATATTACCAATATTGCAATTCTCACCGACGGGCTGCAAATGCTGGCCATAAATATGGCAGTCGGTTTACCGCATAAGCCATTCTTTTTGCCCCTATTTGACTTTGTCGCGAATGCTCAAGAGTTAAAGGGGGCAAAAGAGCAATTAGTTAAGTTTTTGCGTTCGGAAAAAATTACTCAACGTACCGATGATGACCTAACCTTGATAATAGCAGCATTAAGCGATTGATAACCGTATTGACTAACACTGTTGGTACTGTTGAGTCCCAGTCCAATTGAAACAATAAAGTGTAATTTTAAAATGCAGGTACTACGCTGTCTTCCCAATCAAAAAGTTGTTCCGACGAACCTTAACGTCATTTTGGGGCGTGGTGGTGAAGCGTGCATCTACACAGTACCATCAGATGCTGAAATGGTCGCCAAGGTTTACCATAAGCCAGACAGAAAAAAGGCTGGGAAGCTAGAGGCAATGGTTCTTCACCCGCCAGAAAATCCCACCGCATCTTTAGGACATATCTCGATCGCTTGGCCCTCTGAGCTAATTCGAGCCGCAGACGGTAGCAATCAAATTATTGGTTTTACCATGCCACGCATTCGAGGAATGCGTCCTATCATTGATTTTTATAACCCAAGAACCCGTCGTCAGCATTGTCCTCTATTTAGCTATCAATACCTACTTCGTACTGCTCGCAATTTGGCAGCAGCATTTGCTGCTTTGCACCAAGCTGGATACTGTGTTGGTGATGTAAACGAATCTAATATTTTGGTCAGCGATACGGCTTTGGTGACAGTAGTAGATACAGATTCGTTTCAAGTAAAAGATCCAGAAACCGACATGGTTTATCGCACCCCCGTAGGTAAACCCGAATTCACTCCACCAGAACTACAAAACAAAACATTTTCCGAATGCGATCGCACCATTTCCCATGATTTATTTGGCTTAGGGGTGCTGATATTTCAACTCTTGATGGAAGGAACCCATCCCTTTTCTGGTATTTTTCAAAATATAGGCGAACCGCCACCATACGAAGCACGAATTGCCAAAGGGCATTTTACCTATAGTATCAATCGGCGCGTACCTTATATTCCTACACCCATTGCACCATCTTGGGACATTCTTCATCCCACCCTACAACAACTTTTTGTACGTTGTTTTGAAGATGGCCACAACAATCCCAATATTCGTCCGAATGCCCAAACCTGGTTGCTGGCATTAGCTGAAGCAGAAAATGCTCTAATAGCGTGTGAGAAAAACCCCCAACATGTTTACAGCAATCACCAGCATAAATGTCCTTGGTGTGAACGCAGTGCAAAATTAGGTGGAAGAGATCCTTTTCCATCGTCTCAAGCTGTAGCAAACAAGCAACATTTAAAGCCGCGTCCCATACCCAAACGGCGACGCACTACCCCCACTCCAAGAAGACGAACGGCTGCGACTACAGTCGCTGCATCAAGATACATTACTCATCGCCAGCACCCGCAAGTCCGCCGAAATATTTCTTACTATCAACCAAACCAAAAGTCAAAATTTTACCCTGTTATTTTGTGCTTGCTTGGCTTTTTAACCCTGGGCTACTTAGATATAGTAACAAAGTTTACAACATCCACCGCGGATCGAAACCAGTATGCTCAACAAACTTTGATGAGTTCCAAACCAGCTGAAAAGAAAAGAAGCTTTAAAGATTACTACAAACAGGGTCGTGCTGCTTATAAAGTGCGAAAATATGAAGAAGCCATTGCTAATTTCGCTCGGGCAATTCAAAAAAAACCCGATGATGTAAAAGCTTATGTCAATCGCGGCAATTCTCATTATAATTTAAAAGAATATGAAGCAGCACTTACAGATTATACTCACGCGATCAAATTAAATCCAAATCAAGTAAAAGCTTTTGTGAATCGCGGTAACGTTCGGTATATGCTCGCCGAATATAGTAGCGATCCCGATAAAGAGTATAAGTTGGCAATTGAAGACTATAACCATGCCTTAAGAATTGACCGTGACGAAGTAGAAGCTTATATCAGACGGGGTATCGTCCGTTCTCAAATCGCAAAATTTAGCGGTGACTCCCGAAAAGATTATTTAAGAGCAATTAACGACTTTAATCGAGCCTTAAATATTGATTCAAGAAGACCAGAAGCTTTCTATCAAAAGGGTCTAGTTCGCTATCAATTAGCTCAGTATAGCAGTAACTTCGAGCAAGAATACAAAGAAGCACTCGAAGATTTTAATCAAGCATTGCAGCTTAATTCTAAATTGCCAAAAGTCTATCTGAAGCGAGGTTTAGTTCGCTATGAACTGGCGCAGTACGGGGGAAGCGGATCTAATATATATCGTCAGCAAGCAATAGAAGATTTACAAAATGCTGCTAAAATTTCTCTCGAACAAGATGACATGGATCATTATCAGCAAGCGCTTAGCAGCATTTGTGTTGTTGTAGATAACAAATGCGATACTTTGTTTCAGAAAACAAGTATAGTAGAACGATAATTGCGCGATCGCTAGAATATACAGTACTGGTGAAGGCTGTAAAGTAATATTTTGATTTTAAGTATCTAGCGCGGAAGCGACATTACCTCGCATCCGTGCTTGTTAATTTTTAGATTATACTCCTTATTTTTTTATTCACTCTCATAATCTGCTACGCACTTAATTTGTATAATGCTAGCGAGCAAGATGTAAGCGCTAAGTCCCTCCGGGATTACATAAAGGTACGGGCACACACTACAGTATTTCCATCTTTTTGCATTGTATAACTTAGCTGCACATCAGCTTACCAGATGTATCAGAAATATTGTTTACTCAGCTGTTGTGCGTATAACTAGTACCGCTTGCGTTCGTCAAAAGTCAAAAGTCAAAAGTCAAAAGTATTATTTTTCCTAGCTTTGAGGTTTTACGAATGGTTGGTTTATTTTAGCCGCGCTGTACTAGTATATTACAGGACTTACGCAATTGTCACAAAGCTCTGATGGTGCGTGACACTACAACCCTCATTAATACGTTCAAATTTTAATTAAGTGTCACAGCACCCTACAAGGAAAATATGCCAGTTGCGTAAGTCCTATATTACTCTATTCGATAAATCAGCCTCAAACTTTTTTCAATTTTTAATGCCAGAATACCGGAATGCCGGATTTGCTGTTGTGCATTTTTAATGCACAATACTCTTGGCAAGAAGCAAAAGGCAGAAGGCAAAAGGGATAAGATTTTCAGCTTTTAAATAATATTTCTAAATATACTACTCGAAAGTGGCAGCTTAATCAACTAAAATTCCCTATCTTGCTGCCATTAGCATCAGAATCATGCAATAATAATGGGTTGTCTGCTAAAGTTCCCGTTCTAAATTGTCCGTAACGGACAATTTCAAATGTTGAACGTGGGACAAAATCATAGTATAAATAATCGAGAGTAGCGTATACAAAAATTTTGTAAGGAGATTGTTAATAAGCAGAGCGACAAGTAAAGAATGAGCGTGAAATCATATAATAGCCGAGCTTGAGCAAACCAAATATTTAAATATTTTACTTTCTTCAAGGAATAATACTTAATTATTCCCTAGTAATCATATAACTCTTTAGATCGCGAATGGGCTAAAATTTATCAACAATTAATAGATTATTTATCTAAATTTTTTTCATATCATTGTTTGATGGATATAACTGATATTTTCACTGAGCTTTATTAGAATGAATAAAGTTATTTTTTCCATTTCAATTTGGTAAAACCACCTTTTTTTGAACTGTGTTTTTTATTCAAACCAAGCTTTTTGATTTTTTCACAGATAAAACAGTTATATTTATCTAGTCTTTACAATTTACAGTAAAAATACGGTTAGATTATATACGAATAAAAATAAAAATCAATTTCCTGAATTCTCTCATAAGAGAATAATTCAATCATTTACCTAAAAAAACAAAAAAATTAGAGGTCGTTTTTATGAAAGCAGTCATTTTGGCTGGAGGTCTTGGTACCCGTCTCTCAGAAGAAACTAGTGTCAGACCCAAGCCAATGGTAGAAATTGGTGGTAAGCCAATTCTTTGGCACATTATGAAAATTTATTCTGCTCACGGTATTAATGAGTTTATTATCTGTTGTGGTTATAAAGGTTACGTGATAAAGGAGTATTTTGCTAACTACTTCTTACATATGTCAGATGTGACTTTCGATATGCGGTTTAATCAGATGAACGTACATTCTGGTTATGCTGAACCTTGGCGCGTCACCTTGGTAGATACGGGAGATAATACCTTGACAGGTGGACGTTTAAAGCGAGTAAAAGAGCACATCGGTAACGAAACTTTTTGTTTTACTTATGGTGATGGAGTTAGTAATGTTAATGTCACCAAACTGATAGAATTCCATAAACAACAACAGTCTTTAGCAACCTTAAGTGCGGTACAGCCTCCAGGACGTTTTGGTGCAATAGTTCTAGGACAAGAGCAAACAAAGATTACCAGTTTCCGAGAAAAACCAGAAGGAGATAATGCTTGGATTAATGGAGGCTTTTTTGTACTAGAGCCTCAAGTAATTGATTTTGTTGAAGGCGATTCCACAGTTTGGGAAAAAGAGCCATTAGAAAAGCTCGCTGATATGGAACAGCTATCTGCTTATAAACATGATGGTTTTTGGCAACCAATGGATACTTTAAGAGATAAAAATTATTTAGAAAACCTTTGGAAGAGTAACGAAGCTCCTTGGAAGGTTTGGTAGATGAATACGAGTTATGAGTTACAAGTAATGAATAATTAATTTTATACTTTTAGCTCCTAACTCTTAACTTTTTAATTCAAGTTATTGTAAATCGATAGTTACAGGGGCATAAAAAATGTATGATTTTGCGATTATAGGTGGGGGTATAGTCGGTCTTTCTACCAGTATGGCTCTAGGAAAACGCTATCCGAAAGCAAAAATCCTAGTCTTGGAAAAAGAAAGCCAAGTAGCACTTCACCAAACTGGTAATAATAGCGGAGTTATTCACTCGGGTATCTATTATAAGCCTGGTAGCTTCAAAGCTAGGTTTTCCCGCGATGGCTGTCGTTCGATGGTACAATTTTGCCAAGAACACGGAATTGACCATGAAGTCTGCGGTAAAGTTATTGTCGCAACTTCTTCTGAAGAACTTCCTCGTTTAGAAAATCTCTACAAACGAGGTTTAGAAAATGGTCTAGAAGTAAAAAGAATTTCCAGCGAGGAAGTCAAAGAAATCGAACCCCATGTAAGTAGCGTTGCTGGAATTTGGGTGAAATCTACTGGTATTGTAAATTATAAGCAAGTATGCCAGAAATACGCTGAAATTATTCTAAAACTTGACGGCGAAATCAAATTCAATACTAAAGTAGAGAAAATCGTTAATAGCGGTGAAAATCAAGTTTTAGAAACTAATAACGGCAGTTTTGAAACTCGTTTCGTAATCAACTGTGCTGGATTGTATTCCGATCGCGTAGCCAAATTAGGTAAGGTTAATCCCCAAGCCAAAATTGTACCTTTCCGGGGAGAATATTACGAACTTACACCAGAAAAACGTCATCTGGTAAAAGGTTTAATTTATCCGGTTCCCAACCCAGATTTTCCCTTCCTTGGCGTTCACTTCACTCGAATGATAGATGGTACAGTTCATGCAGGGCCAAATGCCGTACTAAGTCTGAAGCGGGAAGGTTATAAAAAAACAGATTTTAATTTACGAGATTTTGCAGAAGTAATGAGTTATCCAGGATTCTGGAAACTAGCAGCAAAACACGCAGATGAAGGAATCAAAGAAATTATTCGTTCCTTTAGTAAAGCAGCCTTTGTGAACAGTTTGCAAAAACTGATTCCTGAAGTTCAACCAGAAGACGTAGTTCCCACCCACGCAGGAGTTCGCGCTCAAGCTTTGATGAACGACGGTAAGTTAGTTGATGACTTTTTGATTGTCAAAGGTCAAAACTCCATTCATGTATGCAATGCTCCTTCCCCAGCAGCTACCTCTTCCATTGAAATTGGTAAAGCTGTAGCTGCAGAAATTCCAGAACTTCCACATCTCAAACCAGCAGCGGTTAATTGCTAATAGTTGATTACTAATACAATTACTGCTTTGCAAAAAATTTCAAGCTAAATAATTAAGACTTAATAGGAATCTAGATCGATGAAAATTCTCGTTACTGGTACAGAAGGTTATCTTGGTTGTTTGTTAGCTCCCTTATTGATTGAAAAGGGACATGAAGTAATTGGTGTAGACACTGGTTATTACAAAGTTGGTTGGTTGTACAACGGTACCACTACTACTGCTAAAACTTTAAATAAAGATATCCGCCATATTTCCTTGGAGGATTTACAAGGGGTGGAAGCTATAGTTCATATGGCTGAACTATCCAACGATCCTACCGGACAATTATCACCAAATATTACTTACGATATCAATCATGTAGGTTCAGTTCGTCTTGCGAAGCTGGCGAAACAAGCAGGTGTACGTCGCTTTGTGTATATGTCTTCTTGTAGCGTTTATGGCGTTGCCACGGGCGCCGATGTTACCGAAGAATCGGCTGTCAATCCGCAAACTGCTTATGCAGAATGTAAAACTATGGTGGAGAGAGATGTCAAACCACTCGCAAGCGATGATTTTTCTCCAACCTTCATGCGGAATGCTACAGCCTTCGGTGCTTCCCCAAGAATGCGCTTTGATATTGTTTTGAATAACTTAGCTGGTTTAGCATGGACTACCAAAGAAATCAAAATGATTAGCGATGGTACTCCGTGGCGCCCATTAGTTCACGCCCTAGATATTTCTAAAGCTATTATCTGTGCCTTGGAAGCTCCTCGCGACATCGTACATAACCAAATATTTAACGTCGGCGATACCGCGAATAATTATCGAGTTAAGGAAATAGCCGAGTTTGTTGCTGAAGCATTTCCTGGATGTAAACTGAGCTTTGGCGATAGTGGTTCAGATAACCGCAGTTATCGAGTATCTTTTGAAAAAATAAATACTATCTTACCCGGTTTTAAATGCGATTGGGATGCACGTCTTGGTGCCAAGCAATTATTTGACGTGTTCAATCAAATTGATATGACTGAGGATGTATTTTTCTCTAGAGATTTTACTCGTTTAAAACAGTTAGAGTATCTAATTCGCACTCAACAGATTGATAAAGATTTCTTCTGGGTTAAGAAATAGTAAAAATACTTAGACTCAGATCGGATTTTATCTCCATTAAAATTAAGTGCGGGTATTTATCTACCCGTACCCAATTATCAAATCATCATCAATGAGGTTGTCATGATTTTTACCGAAACCGAACTTCAAGGGGCTTATACCATCGACTTAGAAGAAAAACACGACCACCGTGGCTTCTTTGCTCGTACTTTCTGTGCTAAGGAACTCGAAGCACATGGTTTAAAACCAGTGGTAGCTCAATGTAATTTATCTTTTAACTATAAAAAAGGTACTTTGCGGGGAATGCATTACCAAATAGCTCCAGCTACAGAAACAAAAATAATCCGCTGCATAAAAGGTGCTATTTACGATGTAATTATCGACATGCGCCCCGAGTCTCCTACTTACTTACAACATTTTGGTGTGGAATTATCAGCAGATAACCACCGTGCTTTATACGTACCGGAAATGTTTGCTCATGGCTACCAAGCACTAAGTGATGGGTGTGAAGTAATGTATATGGTGGGTGAATTTTATACCCCTGGATACGAACGAGGCTTACGCTATGACGACCCATTTTTTAATATTCAATGGCCTATTGAAGTCACGGAAATGTCCGAAAAAGATACTAAGTGGCCTCTGATGAGAATGATGAGCGTTGGTGGTGCTTCATAAATCTTTATCAACTAATTCGTAAAATGCTGAAATATGGCAGATATTAATTAAGGAAACGAATTAATAAAACTAGGACTTACGCATTTTACAGATTATCGCGCGATCAACCATCCAAATTTTAAACTCTTTGCTGCCATTTTTGATCTCATGAGTGCATAAGTTGATGAAACCTCTACTCATTAATAAGAAAGGAACGTTGAGTTTTTGAAGCTAAATATCCCATCGCGATTACAGGTATGACTTAGTCGAGATAATTAAACTTTTGTCAATGCGTAAGTCCTAAAAACATATTTCAGTATTGCTATGAGTCAGTCTTAGATAGAAAACGCCAAAATTTATTACTCAAACCAGGATATCTAACAGGAGTTTAATTAATGATTATTGTAGATCGCGCTTTACAAGCACGTGCTGAAGCAGGTAACCCCGTAAAAGTAGCAATGATTGGTGCTGGCTTTATGGGTAGGGGAATCGCTAATCAGATAGCTAATTCCGTTCCTGGAATGGAGTTAGTAGCAATTTCCAATCGTAATTTAGAGGCAGCAAAGCGGGCTTATCATGAGGCGGGGATTGAAACTATTAAAGAAATTTCCAATGTTACAGATTTGGAAGATGCCATCCAAAAAGGTGAATATGCAGTAACTGAAGATGCGATGTTGCTCTGTCGTGCAGCCGGTATTGATGCAGTTATAGAAGTAACCGGAGCTATTGAGTTTGGCGCTCATGTTGTCATGGAAGCGATCGCCCATGGCAAGCACATTATTATGATGAATGCTGAACTAGACGGTACTATTGGTTCTATTTTGAAAGTTTATGCGGATCAAGCAGGAGTTATTCTCTCAGCTTGTGACGGCGATCAACCAGGGGTAGAAATGAACCTCTACCGGTTCGTGAAGAGTATTGGTTTGACCCCATTACTATGTGGAAACATTAAAGGACTGCAAGACCCCTATCGCAATCCTACCACTCAAGAAGCATTTGCTAAACGTTGGGGACAAAAACCTCATATGGTAACTAGCTTCGCTGACGGTAGTAAAATCTCCTTTGAGCAAGCGATCGTTGCTAACGCTACGGGAATGAAAGTTGCTCAACGAGGAATGCTGGGATACGACTTTAAAGGTCATGTTGATGAAATGACCTCAATGTATGATGTAGAACAGCTAAAACAACTTGGCGGTATTGTTGATTACGTTGTAGGTGCCAAACCCGGTCCTGGAGTCTTCATTTTTGCAACTCACGACGACCCCAAACAGCAGCATTACTTAAATCTGTATAAGTTAGGTGAAGGTCCTCTTTACAGTTTTTATACTCCTTATCATCTTTGTCATTTTGAAGTACCTCTCTCAGTAGCTCGCGCCGTATTATTTAGTGATGCTGTGATGTCTCCCTTGGGAGGTCCTTTTGTAGATGTGGTTACCACGGCTAAAATTAACCTTAAGGCTGGGGATATCCTCGATGGCATTGGTTACTATATGACCTATGGTCAATGCGAGAATTCCGAAATTGTTCGCGAAAACAACTTGTTACCGATGGGATTGGCTGAAGGTTGTCGTTTAAAGCGAGACATCCCCAAAGACCAAGTTCTCACCTACGATGACGTAGAATTACCACAAGGTAGACTTTGCGACAAACTGCGTGAAGAACAAAATGCAATATTTGCTCCATCTAAAACCTTAGCTGTAGCTTAATAAAATGCTGCTTCTTGAACTTAATCCGTTATAGAAGTAGCGTATAATACATATTTTGTGTAGTGAGGAGTCTTTATTTATGCTAAACATATTTAGAAATTCTTCACTCCACAACATTCAATTTATTCTAGTTAGTTAAAACTTTATTCAAACTCGGCGGGGGGGATTTATGCAAAACAATTTAGTTAAGCGCGTAGCAGATAATGTTGCTGTAGTCGCAGAGAAAATACAAAACCGTCTCGAAAGAAGGCGTATGGTTTCACTCCAAACAAATAAATCAGCTATTGGAAACGTACTTATTTCTTACGTTCTAGATCCATTTATGTTGAAACCGGGCGAAGCTATTTCAATTTCTCATACTCAACATTGGGAATGCCTGCAAATAGCTAAAACTTTTTTAGACTTAGGCTATAACGTTGATGTTATATGGTTTTTCAACGATACATTTCTTCCTAAAAAAGACTATGCCTTTTTCATTGAGACACGCTGGAATTTGCAAAGATGCGTACCATTTCTGAATAAAGATTGTATAAAAATATTTCACTCTGACTCAGCGCATATGTTATTTCATAATGCTGCTGAAGCAAATAGATTACTAGGATTGCAGCAGAGGCGAGGCATAGCTTTGAGTCCTAAAAGATTCGAGCACCCAAATAAAGCGATCGAAAATGCTGATTATGCTACTGTTCTTGGTAATGAGTTTACTATGAACACGTTTAAATATGCAAATAAACCGCTTTATCGAATTCCAATTTCTGCTCCGACACTTTATCCTTGGCCAGAAAATAAAGATTTTGCAGCCTGCCGTCGAAATTTTCTTTGGTTTGGTAGCGGTGGTTTAGTTCACAAGGGATTGGATTTACTTTTAGATGCATTTTCTCAAATGCCAGATTACCATTTAACTATTTGCGGTCCGATCGCTAAAGAAAAAGATTTTGAAATAGCCTTTTATAAAGAACTTTATCAAACTCCTAACATTCATACAGTTGGTTGGGTTGATGTTACCTCTCAAAAGTATCTAGACATTGTTAATAGTTGTTTGGCTCTTGTCTATCCTTCTTGCTCCGAAGGTGGCGGTGGATGCGTAATCAACTGTATGCATGCAGGTTTAATCCCAGTTGTCAGCTATGAATCAAGTGTAGATGTCAGCGATGATTGCGGTGTTATTTTCAAAGAAAACTCTATAGAAGAAATTAAGCAGACTATTCAGAATATTTCCCAGCGAAGTCCATCAGAACTCGAACAAATGGCTAAAAATTCTTGGGAATTCGTTCGAGAAAATCATACTAGAGAAAAATTTGCTCGAGTCTATAGAGAAACTATTGAAAAAATCATGTCGCAACAGGCAATAAAAAAAGAATTATTAACCAATGTCTAAACTATCTCTAAATCAATTGCGAATCAATGCTGGTGCTGCCGTTAGAGATGTTAACTATAACATACTCTACAATTGGTTTTTACGTTTAAAAAGTAAACCAATAGAAGTCAGCAAAAAACGAGCAATAGTCTTTTCTCCGCATCAAGATGACGAAACTATAGGTTGTGGAGGAATGATTGCTCTCAAGCGTTCCCAAGGAATACCAGTCAAAGTTGTATTCCTTACAGATGGACGCTACGGTAGACCAAGTTGGATAGAGCCGGAAAATATTATCCAATATCGTCAAGAAGAAGCGTCGAGCGCCCTGAATGTTTTGGGAATCGAACCGTCACAAACGCAATTCCTTGATGAAGCTGACGGTTCATTAGCTCAACTATCTCCAGAAAAACGAAACTTGTTAATTGCTAAATTGGTTGAAATTCTTCAATCCTTTGAAGCAGAGGAAGTTTACGTTCCACACCACCATGATGGGCATCCAGATCATGAAGCAACCTACTCATTAGTTCGGAATGCTATTGAAGCTTCAAAAATGCAGATAGAACTTTTGCAATATCCGATTTGGATGCTGTGGCGAAATCCTCTATCATCTCATAAATATTTACAGAGAACAAGTAACGCTTATCGATTATTCATCGGCAGCTTTAAAGAGAAAAAACAGCAAGCAATTAAAATTTATAAATCGCAAACTCCAAATTTACCTTCCAGTTTGAAACAGGCAATATTGTCGCATCACGAAATGTTTTTTAAAGATTAAATTGCTGTAGCAATAATCATCTGTGAGACGAAAAACAATATTTTTAATTAAAGTTGGGTTATAGATGATTTGCTGCCTAATCGCGATCAATATTTTTACTCAACCAATTATCAGGGGTAGAATCATCACTTTATAGGTAAAAAAATGAAAATTGCTTTAGTCCATGATTATTTAACCCAGAGAGGTGGGGCAGAACGAGTATTTGAATTACTTTGTAAACGATTTCCTCAAGCGGATATTTTTACATCCTTATACGATGCTCAAAAAACAATTGATTTAGGCGAACGGATAGTTAACACGACTTATTTACAACAAATTCCTGGCGCAGCCAAATACTTCCGGTTGATGGCTCCCTTCTATTTTCCCGCCTTTCGTGCTTTAGACTTGCAAGAATACGATCTAATTATTAGTAGCAGCACTAGTTTCGCCAAAGCAGTACGAAAAAGCCCAAAAGCACAGCACGTATGTTTCTGTCATAATGTCACCCGTTTTCTATGGGATACAGAAACTTATTTAAGAGAATACGCTGACTATCAATATTTTGCTCCATTAATTGAAAGAATTTTTCAGTTAATGAGAAATGTAGACCTCACTTATGCCCAAGAGCCTGACCTCTATATTGCCAACTCCAGTGTTGTTGCACGTCGCATAAAAAGCACTTACGGAAAAAAAGCAATAGTTATTAACTACCCAATTGATACCAGTAAATTTGTTTATTCAGATTCCAAAGACGATTATTTTCTTGCTTCAGCAAGGATGATAGGTTACAAACGACTTGATATAATAGTGGAGGCTTTTAATTGGCTGGGATGGCAACTGAAAATATCAGGTGACGGACCAGAAAGAGAACGCTTACAATCTAAAGCTTTGAAAAATATCGAATTTGTGGGTCACGTCTCAGATTTAGAACGTACCCAGTTATTTTCTAAAGCTAAATCTGTAATAGTTGCAGCTTTAGAAGACTATGGACTAGTTCCAGTAGAAGCAAACGCTAGTGGAACCCCAGTAGTAGCTTTTGGAGCAGGAGGAGTTTTAGATACTCAGGTTCCTGGTAAAACAGGAGTCTTCTTCAAAAGGCAAACTCCTGACTCCCTGCAAGCTGCATTATTAGAAGCCAGGGAAATCTATTGGAATTACCATAGCATCCGCAATCATGCTGTAGCCAATTTTTCGGAAGAGGCATTTTTTAGTAAGGTTGAGCAGGTTATCGACCAAACTAGTAGCGAGAAGCGATCGCTTTCGGGAAAGCGTTGTTGAACGCAGTCCCTGATTTGTTAGCTGAGGAAATTAATAAAGTGATGCAAACCAGTCTAAGTCCCCATGTAAATCCAGCTGCTGATACAGAACCTGGTTACGGGCAGCTGTTTGCGGTATTAATACGGAGATTTCCTTGGTTCTTGATAGTATTTATGGCTTCAGTAGGTGCGGGTTATTACGTATATCGTCAAACACCGCCAAATTATCAGAGTTCAATGGAACTGCTAGTAGAGCCAAACTACCAAGGAAAAGCTCAAGGAACAGGGCAAGAAAAAAATCAGTTTACCGACTCTAGCGTGGAGATAGATACAGCTACCCAACTAAACTTGATGGGTAGTTCTTCACTTATAAAACAAGCAGTTGAAAAACTTAAGCCCGAATACCCAGAAATTACCGTAAAACATGTAAAAAGTGCTTTGTCTTTAAAGCAAGTAAGGTCGCCAGAAGATAACGTTGCCACTAAAATTTTTAAAGTCGAGTATACAGATAACGACCCCAGAAAGACTCAAAGAGTATTAGAATCCATAAGGCAAGTTTATCTAGATTACAACGAAGATCAGCAGAAAAAGCGTTTAAAGGATGGTCTGAAAGTTACCAGGGAACAGAAAAGAAAGGTCACCGAGGAGCTAAATAAAGCTGAAGCACAGTTATTAAGGTTTCGCAAAGCCCATAATTTAACAGATCCGGGGACGCAAGCTAATGCTTATGAAGATGCTTTAAATAATATTGTGCAAGAACGACGCACAACTCACAATCAGTATAGAGAAGCTAAAGCTCGACTTGAATCATTACAAAAACAGCTAAAACGTAATCCCCAAAGAGCTCTAGTTTCTTCTCGCTTGAGTCAGTCAAGTCGCTATCAATCCTTACTTAACGAAATTCAAAAAACCGAACTTGCGATCGCGCAAGCTAATTTGCGTTTTACATCCAACCATCCTGACGTTTTAAAGCTGCGAGAACAGTTGGCAAGACAAAAACAGCTACTACAACAAGAAGTAGGAAGGGCTTTGGGAGGAAGTAATGTAGATACAACTGAGGTAAATACTAGGGAATTACTCAATCAAGGGCAGCTTTCTCAGACTGATCTCAACCTTGCGAGCAACTTAGTAGAGACGCAAACAAACATGTTCGCTTTAGCTGCTCGTGACCAAAGTTTAGCGCAAAAAGAAGAGCAACTAAAAGAAGATCTGAAAAAATTTCCTCTTCTGCTAGCTCAATATAATCGTTTACAACCCCAGGTAAATTTTAGCCGCCAACGCTTACAGCAGCTATTGAAAGTAGAGCAAGAATTTGAGCAAGAACTCGACAAAGGTGGATTTAGCTGGCAAGTAGTAGAAGAGCCGCAATCAGGAAATTATTTAGGTCCAAATCTACGACAGAACCTATTACTAGGTGGAGTAGTTGGTTTAATGTTGGGAGGTATAGCAGCTTTCGCTCGTGAAGCGGGGGATGATGCAGTTCGTACTACTGCTGAATTAGAGAAACAAGTTGCTATACCACTTTTAGGAACAACTCCTAAATTACCTCCAGCTAAAGCAAAGGAATCGATATTTAAATTACCCTTCGGAAAGCCAGAAGTTCTTGCTCCTTGGACAATTCAGGTTTTGCAATCACCTCCACGTTGGGAATCGTTAGACCTAATTTATAAAAATATAGAACTGCTTAACTCTGTTTCTACCTTTAAATCTCTAATGATAACTTCGGCTTTACCCGATGAAGGTAAATCAGCTTTAGCTTTAGGTTTAGCGATGAGTGCTGCTCGTTTGCATAAAAAGGTATTATTAATTGATGCCAATTTACGCTCGCCAAGCGTACACAAACATCTAAATCTTCCTAACGAGCAAGGACTTTCTAACTTGCTCACAAGCGATGTAGCTCTGCCTAACCAGATAACTCTTCAGTCTTCTGGTTCATCTTACATAGATATTTTAACCGCAGGTCCAATACCAGAAGACCCTGCAAATCTATTAAGTTCTCCTCGCATGGAAGAATTGATGAGTGCATTTGAAGAAAGCTATGATTTGGTGATTTTGGATGCTTCTGCTGTTCTCGGATTGGTAGATGCTTTACTTACAGCATCTACTTGCCGTGGCGTAATCATGGTGGCAAGTATTGGTAGGGTAACTCGCACCCAACTTGCACAAGCTACAGCCATGCTTGGTAAGTTAAATTTACTTGGGGTTGTTGCAAATGGAGTTTCAAACTCTGACTATAGCTATGTCCCCCATATCAAGGAAGAACAATTGGCATTGAAAGGAGCTGTGGAAGAATAGATATTCAATAACTGCGATCGTTGACTGAAATTCCGAGAGTGTAAATCCCCTAATTTATCCGTGGGTTACAATTTTTTGACGAAAATTGTAATCCATTATTTTTTGAGTTTTTTAGCAAAGCTTCGAGATCTGCATATAGGATGCAATGCGAATCCTATATAAATATCGTATCCAGTTAAACTAACCCATAGTTTGAGGCCCGATAATAGGTAATGAGTAATAAGTAACAAGTAATGGGTAATAGGTAATAAGGAATTATGATAGCTCTGGGTTATATAGAAGTATGCTGTATAACTGAAAATCCTAGCAGGTTTTAATTCAAGCTTAAATCAAATCACCATTAAATACCCCGAATATTGATTTAAGAAAAGTTACGCAATATTTAAGAATATGTAGATTTTATGTACGTAAAATCCCGTAGTATTTTCGTTTTTCTTAGGTAAAATCTATAAAAAATATGAAACTTTATTCAATTCGAGAAAATATTTATGTTAAAATCAATTACAAATATTATGAATACGCAAATAGAATGTTAAGCAAATATAATTCATAATACCTTAATAATAACGAGAAGAAAGCACTTAGTATTTAAAGAGTAAATAAAGAATTGATTTTAGATAGCTTTATTTCTATCGTTTCTTATATCCTATTTATTGAATACTATTGCAAAAAGAAAAAGCAATCTTGAAGTGACCTAGATCTATCTGTAGTCTCGCTTCTTCTCTCGACATACATCTTCAAGAAATTTGATGAAAGCTATGTAATTGCCGCAACGGCGCTTTTTCTCTATTCATTATTTGCCTGCATCATTTCCTTTTAATGGAAGTGATGCGAAATATTACGGATATTATAGGCATTTTTTCGCTTTGGATGTAAGACAAGCTGTCTACCACTCTATAAGTTTAAATTGATATGACAATCTCAATAGTTCCAGCTTTAGAAAATAACTCTAGTTTATTTGAATCCGATCGCTCGACCTACTGTACCCTTCAATGGCGACGCAATCAATTATTAGTAAAATCATCAGGTGCAATTAAGCAGCCTTATATGCCAGGCTTGAATACCCATGAATCTTTGAAGGAATGCTTAAAACATTCTTCGGTTAAATTGGTTCGTATAGATCCCAAATTAGGCGAAGAAAATGTTAGGCTTTGGGCAGAGGCCTGTAATTCTGCTGATAAACCAGTATATTTACGTATCAGCGCTGCTCAAAAACAGCTAAAGTCCAATAGTTCTTTGTTCTGGTGGTTAAAGCGTTTAACTGAGTGGATGATCGCCGGTGTGATTCTACTAGTAGTAAGTCCACTGATGTTACTGTTAGCTTTACTAATGAAAATTGATGCTCGAGCACCATTATTTGAAGGTTCCTGGCACGTCGGCGAAAGAGGTAAATTATTTAAGCTGATTAAATATCGCACAACATCTGTAAATCAAAACACAGAAGAGGGCAGCACACTAGTTGCTCGCTGGATGTGTAAGTACGGTTTGGATAACTTGCCGCAGTTATTGAACGTACTTCGAGGAGAAATGGGTTTATTTGGTTATCGTTGCTGGGCTTTGGAAGATGCAGTAAGGTTAGCTCCTGAAGCACAAAAACAATTGAATAACCTGCCGGGAATCACGAGTTCGTGGGAAATAGAATCGGAAGAATCGAATATCTTACATTTAGATAGCCAGACATCGTAATTGATGTAGTGCCATAAGATTGATATGATTTATGTTTGACAAATCAATCTTAAACAGAACTCGCGATCGTTTGCCAGCACTTCTCGCGACTATATTGACCTTTTGTGTTGGCATTCTACTCCTTGAGAGTATCGCAACAATCTGGGCGTAAAATTGTTAACACTAAACGAATATGCTCTTAGAGAATAAAAATAGCAATCTTAACCAAAAATCAATGCTTGATTAGCCTTGCTTCCACCACTTTTAAAAATGATATATGCGTTCAAAACTATACAAGCCATTAAGCAATTTACTCAAAGCTACTAAGTTTTGGGAGGATAACTATTTAGTACTGCGAGAGTTTAAATACTTTCGTAAGATAACTATTTTAGCTTTAGGTTTTTCGATACTAGCAGCGGCTTTTGAGGGTTTTAGTATTGGTTTCTTGCTAACTTTTTTACAAAGTATGACTGCGGGAGCCGATGCCGAACCGATTCAGACAGGTATTGCTTGGTTTGATATTTGGATATTAGGAATCAATACTTCTGCAACAAGTAGATTATATAGAATATCTCTATTGATTTTATTCAGCACTTGGCTGCGTTCGGCATTCAATTACTTTAGTGGAATCTACACGGAGTCGGCACAGTTACATCTTGCAGACCGCCTACGTAAGAGAATGTTTGAACATTTACAAGCATTACCGTTAGCTTACTTTGTTAAAACCCGTTCTGGCGAACTGATCAATACAATAACCACTGAAATAGAGAGATTGAAGCAGGGCTTTGGTGGTGCTGCTTTCGTGATGACTAGAGGTATGGCAGTCACTGTTTATTTTACCTCGATGTTTTTAATATCATGGCAGCTTTCGATTATTTCAGTGTTGTTGTTTACACTTTTAGCGGTAGGACTTTCAACACTTAATGCTCGCATTCGAGAATCAAGTTTTGGAATTTCTAAGGCTAACGGTGATTTCCATTCAACAGCCACGGAGTTTATTAACGGTATCCGTACGGTTCATGCATCGGGTACGCAAGATTTTGAACGTCAACGTTTTTACAGCGTTAGCGGTAATTTGCTTAATGCTTCAATAAAAGTTGCCAGGGCTTGGACTCTAGTAAAACCCATAGCTGAAGCTATTGTAACAACCGTTTTGATTGGTTTAATTATTCTTTCGTTTGCGAAATTTACTTTACCAGTTGCATCATTACTAACTTTTTTCTTCATTCTGCTTCGCGTTGCACCAGCTATTCAGGATATCAATGGCACAATAGCATTCCTTAGCACCTTGAACGGTTCCTTAGAGAATATTAAAAATCTGTTAGAAAGTGATAATCAAGCTTACTTTGAAAACGGATCTGCCCAGTTTACAGGGTTAAATCGTTCTATTGACATAGTATCTGTTGATTTTGGCTACGACTCCAGTAATTTAGTTTTAAACAATATTACCCTCACCCTTGAAAAGGGAAAGACTACTGCCTTGGTGGGAGCATCTGGCGCTGGAAAAACCACCCTGGCAGATTTGATCCCTCGATTTTACGATCCAACACAAGGTCATATTCTGGTTGATGGAGTTGATTTGAAAGAGTTGGATGTCTATTCCTTGCGAAAAAACATGGCTATTGTTAGCCAAGATACATTTGTCTTCAATACTTCTGTTTGGAATAACATTGCTTACGGTACACTACATGCCACCGAAGCTGAAATTAAAGAAGCGGCTCGTCTGGCCAATGCCTTACAGTTTATCGAAGATATGCCTCAAGGTTTCGATACCCAACTTGGCGATCGCGGAGTCAGGTTATCTGGGGGACAAAGACAGCGTATAGCTATAGCCCGTGCATTACTTCGCGATCCCCAAATTTTGATTTTGGATGAAGCTACCAGTGCTTTAGACTCTGTATCGGAACGCTTGATTCAGGAATCTTTAGAAAAGCTTTCTGTTGGTAGAACTGTTATTGCCATTGCCCATAGACTCTCTACAATTGCCAAAGCTGATAAGGTAGTAGTACTAGAGGGAGGATATATTGTTGAGCAAGGTAAATACCAAGATTTGCTACAACAACATGGCAAGCTATGGAAATATCATCAAATGCAGAACGAAATTGGTCAAACAAATTAAAAACTACTAACTGTTCTTTTGACCTAGGATTTATCTCCCTTCTTTCTAGGAGAGCTTAGGAAAGCAGTTTAGCTCTGTATTAGAATCAACTGAAAACCGTTATATTTATGTTTGGGCTTGTCAAAGGCTCCCAATATATTTTTTTAGGAGAAAAAATTAGATTGGGTACCCGTCAGCGGTAAGTCCTATTTTTTATATAAACAGCATAGGTTTTCCTAATATATAATCTAATCAAATGCTGCCACAAAAAATAGATAAGGCTGATCGTTTGTCAAGAGTCAGAAATAGGAGTGAAAAGCTACGATCGTGGGATATAGAGGGGTACTTTACATAGCTCCGGAATGATTCAATTATTTTTATTCAACGAAAGTATTTAATTTTAAAGTTTTGCAATCATACATGATTACAAAATATATGCTAGTATCTTCTATTTCATAGTAGTTGTACTATTTTCAATTAAAATACTTAAAGTTCTGTATGACGGACACCCCTAAAAGCTTTCCCGTAAAAAAACTTTTAAGGGAACTCTTGATGAGCAGATTTTTGTAATTGCTGAACCCTAATTTAAAGCTTTGATAAAGAAGATTATCTTTAAGATTTTGATTCCAAAAAATCACGTACAACCTCTCGCCGAACCTACAGATATTTTGATATAACCTATTGGAAAGATACTTACAGCAATTATCCATAAATAATTTACTTCTGGAAGACTATGAGTAACTAATAGAACTCAGTGTAGGTGTTCTTGCTTAAGAAGAACTAAAATAGCTTAAAACGGCAACCCGCATCGCGGATAAAATGTGAAAATACGATTAACCATATAGCAAAATAATTATCAGTATCGGTCGATCGTGATACCTTACTTTTGTGAAATAAAAACCTGATAAAATCAGCTATGAATCCTTTAAATTCTGAGATTCCAAGCATTCCACCAGTATCGTCAGAGGTGGAGCGCCCACTTTGGTCTGTAATGATTCCTACGTATAATTGTGCAGAATATCTACGGGATACGCTTAAAAGTGTTTTAGCGCAAGATCCAGGAATAGATAAAATGCAAATTGTTGTTGTTGATAATCATTCTACGGAAGACGATCCAGCAGCAGTTGTAGAGGAATTAGGGGCAGGGCGTGTAGAGTTTCACCGTCAACCACGCAATGTAGGTATGATGAATAATTTTCAAACCTGTTTTGAATTATCTCGGGGAAAGTTGATTCATCTATTATGCAGTGACGATTGCGTTAGAGAGGGATTTTATGAAAAAATGGCACGCCCTTTTGAAGAGCATCCGCTCTTAGGCGCTGCTTTTTGTCGGAGTATATTGATTGATAAACACAATCAATGGCAAGGATTGTCTGATTTTGAAATGCCCCATAGCGGTATTTTACCTCAAAATTGGTTGCACAGAATAGCTGAAATTTGCTGTATTTCCGTACCTTCCCTTGCCGTAGTGCGGCGTGAAGTTTATGAAAAGCTAGGAGGATTCAATCCCCGTTGTGGTATCAGCGGAGATTGGGAAATGTGGGCACGAATTTTTGCTAATTATCCAATGTGGTTTGAAGCAGAACCTTTAGCTATGTGGCGAGTACATTTACAGTCTGCAAACAATGTTAATGCAAAAAGTGATATTTTTATTCAGGAAAATTATCAGACTGTAGAAACTATATTAAAGTCTTATCTTCCAGAAGAAACTAATACTAAACTTGCTCGTACTGTCAAAAAGAATTGTGCTTTTCTTGCTTTAGAATCAGCAGAATGTTTAATTCAAAATGGAGATATATCTAGAGGTCTATATCAATTAAAAACAGCACTAAATTATAGTAGAAGTTACCGGGTGATTCAGTCTGCGAGTCGTATATTATTGTGGAATGGGACCTTAAGTATTCTCAGAAAAATGGTAACATTCGGCGGATATAAAAAAAGTGTAGAAATTTAATTTTATGAGTGAAGAATATCAAGAAAATCAACCTTTAGTCAGCGTTATTACTCCTACTTATAACCGTCCTGAATATTTGAAAATAGCTCTGAAAAGTGCCGTTCAACAAACATATAAAAATATAGAAATTATTGTTTCTGATAATTACAGCCCTCAAAATCCTTTAGAGATAATTGAGTCCTTTGAAGATTCGAGAATTCGCTTCTTTCGCAACCAAAGTAACCTGGGAATGTTTGCCAATATGATGAGCGCCTTTAAAAAAGCGCGAGGTAAATATGTTGCTTGTTTACTAGATGATGATATGTGGGAAAAAGACTTTTTAGCTAAACTAGTACCCGCATTAGAAGCCAATTCTGATTTAGCTTTAGCTTTCTGCGATCATTACATTATTAGAGGAGACGGCACAATTGATATTACTGCAACAGAAAACTGTTCGCAATTTTATAAACGGGCAAATTTAAAAGAAGGAATCTACCAACCTTTCAATCGCTTAAGCTTAATAGATAGAGCCGTTTCTACTGCTACTGCGGCTGTAATTCGTCGAGAGATTATTGATTGGGATAGCATTCCGCCAGAAGTAGGTGGATCTTGGGACATTTATTTAAATTATCTGTGTTGTCGTTCTGGAAATGGTGCTTATTATTATCCGGCTAAATTGACCAGATATCGCGAACACGAACAAACAGACACGATGCAAAGTGGCAGGCGTAATTTTCAAGCGAAAATTCGTAAAGCGAAAGCCGATCTTTTTTGTTACGAGCAGTTTATGAAAGACGAAAGATTAAAAGAACTTTATCCTTATTTTCAAAAGCAATGGGGATATATTAGTACAAATTTAGGAATCGGCTTGATGCGGGATAAAAATTTAAGAGAAGCACGCATTCGTTTTTGGGAATCTTTACGTCAATGCTTTAGTTGGCGCACAATAGCCGCACTTTTGCTTAGTTTTATTCCTCCTCAAATTGCAGCTAAATTCTAGTTATAATTGAACAAAAATATATTTGGAAATAAATATTATTTTCAACTAATAGAAGGTGTTTTCATATGCGAATCGCAGCTTGTATTACAACTAGGAATCGTCACCAACAACTTGATGCTTGTTTAAAGGCTTTATGGAGTTCTACTGTTAAACCACATTCGGTGGTTGTTTCTGATGACTCCCAAGATGTTGAGGTACAGCAAAAAAATTTAGAAGTTGTTCAAAAATACCCAGGAACAATTTATGTTATAGGTCCCAAACGGGGCGTTTGTGCTAATAGAAATAACGCAGTTAATACAACTTCTGAATTAGAAACAGATTTTGTTGCTTTTGTTGATGACGATATTTGTGTTGAGCCAGAGTTTATCGCTAATGCTGTAGCGAGATATTCTCAAATACCAAATGAGGAAAGAAAATATTCGATTCTTACGGGTATTAGTACGGGTACTCAAGGAGAGAAGTTACTACCATCAAAGCTATCTTTTCAAGGATACTTTTGTGCCACCGAAGAGAATCCTGAAACAGTAGTGATTCATGCAGCATTATTTCCCAGACAGTTTTTCTCTCAAGAACAATGGGATGAAGATATATTTTTTGGTTATGAGGATGCAGAATTGTGCTTGCGAGCCATTAAATACGGTTACAAAATAGTATCTTGTCCGGAATTACAAGTACATGTAAAAAGTACCGACAGCGTGCTTGATGCACCCGGTATTGGTGGCGTGAGTAATTATGAATTGTATATAGAAGCCGCCAGACTTTATGTAGGCATTAAACGCTATAAAAATCTTTTCCCCAATACAATGAAACTCATAGCTTTTTTAACTAGATATTTTGTTCATATGAGCGGATATTTATTAAAGCGAAGAGCAATTCAAGCTTGGCCAGAAATTATTCGTCGTTCTCGCTTACAACTTTTATGGCAATAGGAAAATGCCTGATGAAGTAGAAGCGAGTTTTTCGGTAATTATTTTTTGAAATTTATATCTTAATTTTACAGCGTGCTGATATCGTGAAGCTTTGCATTATTACTCACAGTTTAGTAAAAGGTGATGGTCAAGGAAGGGTGAATTACGAAGTTGCTTGTGAAGCAATTCGTCGCGGCCACAATCTGACTGTATTAGCAAGTAAGGTTGCTCCAGAATTAGAAAAACACGAGCAAATTAATTGGGTTCCTATTCCTGTAAAAGGTTTACCAATAGAATTAATTAGGAACATGATGTTTGCTTGGCGAAGTCACCATTGGCTAGGCAAACATTGTCAGCAATTTGATTTAATTAAAACTAATGGTGCTATTACTTGGGCAAAATCAGATGTAAATGCAGTACATTTCGTACATAATTCTTGGCTGAAGTTTTCTAATTTAGAAGCGATACATTCCTCAAACAAAGTTACTTTCAATCCACATCTTTTTTTATATAATTTTTATCAGTGGCTGTATACGAAACTCAACGCAATTTGGGAAAAAGAAGCCTTTGAAAATACAAAAGTTGTAGTTGCAGTTTCCCATCGAGTTGCAGAAGATTTACGAGGAATTGGCGTACCTCAAGATGCAATTAGAGTCATCAGTAATGGGGTAGATGTAGAAGAATTTTCACCTGGTAATGGACTTAGTCGTCAAGCATGGAATTTACCCGAAGATGTTCCCTTAGCAATGTTTGCTGGGGATATCAGATTACCCCGTAAAAATTTAGACACTGTATTACATGCTTTGGTGGAAGTTCCCGATTTGCATTTGGCGGTGGTGGGTGTAACTGATGGCAGTCCCTATCCACAGCTAGCAGCATCTCTCGGAGTTAGTGAAAGAGTGCATTTTATGGGATTCCGACGCGATATACCCTCGATTATGAAAGTCGTCGATTTATTCGTATTTCCTTCACGCTACGAACCCTTTGGTTTAGTTGTCACAGAAGCAATGGCGACAGGATTACCAGTAATTACCGCTAGTTGTACGGGAGCCGCTCCCTTGGTGAGCGAAGAAGCAGGAATCGTTTTACCAGATGCCGACGATCGCAAAGCTTTAGCCGCAGCATTACACAAGTTGAGCGTTAATCCCGATTTAAGAATAAAAATGGGCCAAACTGCTAGAGCGATCGCCCTACAACATACTTGGAAGAAGATGGCACAGCAATATGTAGATTTATTTGAGGAGATGAATTAACAATGTCTATCGCGGTGATTATACCAACTTACCGCCGCAGCCAAGACTTGGCTCGCTGCTTAGAAGCGCTGCAAAATCAAACTCGACTAGCTGATGAGGTTATAGTGGTAATCCGCGATACGGATACTGAAACTTGGTCATTCCTCGCAGCCTTTAACCCTAAACAATTAGTATTACGCACTGCGAAGGTAAGCGTTACCGGAGTAGTCGCAGCAATGAATACTGGGCTTGATGCGGCAACATCTGATATTGTTGCTTTTACTGATGATGATGCAGCCCCTCACAAGGATTGGTTAGCACGTATTGAAAGTCATTATCTTACAAACGAACATGTCGGCGCAGTTGGCGGGCGTGATTGGGTTTATCATGGTGATGATTTAGAAGATGGAAGTTCAAAAACAGTTGGACAAGTTAGCTGGTTTGGGAGAGTAATTGGCAACCATCACATAGGTACAGGTGAAGCGCGGGAAGTTGATGTACTCAAAGGAGTAAACATGAGCTTTCGACGCGCTGCTATTGGTGAATGGCGTTTTGACAAACGGATGAAAGGTACTGGCGCTCAAGTTCACTTTGAATTAGCTTTTTCTCTAAAATTAAAAAGAGCCGGTTGGAAGTTAATTTACGATCCTCAAATAGCAGTTAATCATTATCCAGCAAAGCGATTTGATGAAGATCAACGTCGCAGTTTTAATCAAATTGCCTTTGCTAATGCCGTACATAACGAAACTTTGGCTTTATTAGAATACTTCTCCCCATTGCAAAAATTAGCATTTTTGTTCTGGGCAACAATAGTAGGAACCCGAGAAGCGATGGGTTTTATTCAGTGGTTACGATTTCTTCCTTCCGAAGGATTATTAGCAGGTAGAAAGTTATTAGCTTCTTGGCGCGGGCGTTGGCAGGGTTTACAAACTTGGCAAGCAGGTAAATCAATTATCAATTAACAATTATCAATGGAAGAAATAAGAGGTTAAATAAGTCGGCCGAAAATTTACCCAACTATATTACAGCTTGGGTAAACTTACTCCAAAACCTTGTTACTACTCACTATTCACTATTCACTACTCACTTGCCCCAATTACTATTTTCAACGTCAACCTACTTAAATATTATTTTTCCTGTAAAGTCGGACTTTAATATATCAACCTATTACCCTTTACCCTTTACCTATTACAAACTCATAACTTTTTTTAACTTTTCCATCGTGGAGATGTAGCAGTGAATCATATACAGACGACTCCCGATAACACTCCTAAAAAAGGATTTTTCTTAAGTTTAGAACCACCTTTGGGTTGGACAGCAATACTTGTCTTCGTATTTTTTACAGCAGTATGTATTTTGTCTGGCGCTACAGCTATTCTCCGTAATGGATATATAGTCGTTTCTTTTGCGGTGGCTCTTTTTCTTTATCTACGATATCCCATCCTCTATATCGGTTTTACATGGTGGATATGGTTTGTTACACCATTTATTACTCGCATAGTTGATTTGAGAAGCGGTTTCGATCCCAGCCGTCTGATGCTTGTATCCCAATACTTAATAACTTTATTAACTTTACATACCTTTTTAATATATTTTCCTAAATCCTTACGCCAGGGTGGTTTACCTTTTGTGATGGCGTTTTTAGGAGTTTTTTACGGCGCACTTATCGGACTAATTAAAACTTCACCATTCACCGCAGCTCGGGGAGTTTTTGACTGGTTACCCCCCATTGTTTTTGCTTTCTACTTATTTATCAAATGGCGGGAATATCCCCAATATCGCCAAGTAATTCAGCGTACCTTCATTTGGGGTGTAGTAGTGATGGGAGCTTATGGTGTTTGGCAGTTTATAGTAGCACCAGAATGGGATGTATATTGGCTCATAGAAACTCAGCTTAAAAGCATGGGAGATCCAGAACCTTTGGGACTAAGGGTATGGAGTACAATGGCTTCTCCCGCGCCTTTTTCGGGTGTAATGATGGCTGGTTTATTGCTGCTACTGACTCACCAACACTATTTGAATATTCCTGCAACTGCTGGGGGTTATTTGTCGTTGTTATTAACATCAGTACGTACTTTATGGGGTGCTTGGGTAGTAGGATTAGTAACTTTATTTGGTTCCCTAAAATCAGCCTCTCAAATACGTTTGATTACGGTTATTTTATTAATGGTACTTTGCGTTGTACCTTTGACAACAATTGAGCCATTTTCCGAAACAATTACCAAACGATTTGAAACTTTTTCTAATTTAGAAGATGATGATAGCGCTCAAGTTCGACAAAAAATTTATGAAGAAGGTTTGAATAAAGCTATTACCAACGGTTTAGGTAATGGAGTTGGTAATACTTTTGTTGTTAATGAAAAAGGCGTTTTAGAACCAATTGTAATTGACAGCGGATTACTCGATATCTTTTTTACATTAGGTTGGTTTGGAGCAGTATTTTATCTGGGTGGAATGATGCTGTTAGTTTCTCAAGTGCTTCAATTTACCGAATGTCGTTTCGACTCTTTTATGGCGGCATCACGGGGTATTGGTATAGCGATGATATCCACTTTAGCCGGTAATAGTGGAATGTTAGGTGTTGCTGGTATGGTGTTATGGGGTTTCTTAGCTTTGGCTTTAGCGGGACATAATTACCACATACACGAGCAAAATAAATTTAGGGGTTAGTTGTTGGTTGATAGTGGTTAGTTATTAAGTAAGTCGGCACAAACAAAGTACACGAGCAAAATAAATTTAGGGGTTAGTTGTTGGTTGATAGTTGTTAGTTGATAGTGGTTAGTTATTAAGTAAATCGGCACAAACAAACGAGGGCTATGTTACAGCTTAGGTAAACTTAAATCTTGCACCTTGCGAATAATTAACTACAAAATATATTCAATAATTAAAAATTTGACTGGTTATACACCATCCAATTTTTAGTCCATTTTAATGGACTTTTGCTATTAGACTGGGACTTGCAGTCCCAGACGGATCTAAACGAAGTTATATACTAGTAATAATTGTGACGATAATTTTTTATGGTGCAAGATGTGAATAAACTGAATTAAAAGCCGTGCTTCCCACTCACGGGCACCCATAAGAATTTTCTTAGAAGAAAAAAATTCTTATGGGAACCCTTCACTATTCACTATTCCCTTGTCTTGATTACTATTTTCAACGCCTCACTACTTAGAATATAAGTTTGATTAAAGGCTCAGGAATTATATTCAGGAATTACGCAACTCGCACGTTGCGATACTGCTTCGCATCGCCTTTTATCGTTCTCCGTTCGAGATTGCTTTAGAAGAAAATATTGCCGATATAGTTATTTAAGAAGAAGTTTTATATTTTCAGAGATAAAAACAATTGTTTTCTATATAACAATGAATTTGTAAAGGTTGTGATATTTTAAACAAGAGTAAATACTGAATCCATGGGTTAAATTTTTACTTCTCTATCGATTCATATCTTGATTTAGCAACCCCCAAAATGAAACTCATTCAGAAAAGTCTTGTACCCTTAGCTATCACTACAACATTAGGAATTTCAGTTCCTGTAGAAGCAGTAACCGTAGATTTAGGGCTAAATTTTACTGGTAGTACTCGTCAAATCGACAGTTTTTCTGTACCGCCGGATACAATGGGTGCAGTTGGCTCGGAGCATATTGTTGAACTCATTAATGGACGATATTCTGTTTATGATAAATTTACAGGTGAAAAAGTTCAAACCAGTACCCTCGGACAATTTTGGACAGATTCTGGGGTAAATAGATTTGACGTTTTCGACCCCAGGATTGTCTACGATCCATTTAGCGAACGATGGTTTGCGGTTTCTGCTGCTGATAGAAGAAGTAGCGACAGCAGTTTTCTTCTAGGTGTATCTAAAACGAAAGATCCAACTCAAGGTTGGAATGGTTTTGCGATTGATGGTGATTCAACTAATCAACGTTGGGTAGATTACCCTAGCATTGGATTTAACAAAGATGGGGTTTATTTATCAGCAACGATGTTTCCGAATACTTCAGGAGACAATAGAACAACATTTGTTGCAGTACCTAAGAATGACCTATTAGGTGATACACCAACAGTTGCTCGTATAACCAAATTTGAAAATAATTTTATTTCCGATACAGGATTTAACGTACAGCCTGTTGTCGATCTAGACAATACAGGACTCCCTGCCGCAATTTTTTCTAACTTTAACACATTTTCCGGTTCATTTAAGCGCTCGAATATCACCGGGGATATAATATCACCCAGCTTTGATACCTCAGATGGATTAGTTTCTGTAACTCCATTCTCTTCTAAGTTTAGCGCCGAGCAACCAGGTTCAAAACGGAATCTAGAAATCTTTAACGGTAGCATCTTTCATGCCAACTTAGTTTTACAAAATGATTCTTTTTGGGGGGTTCACACTGTAGATGACGGTACTGGACGTGCTGCAATGCGCTGGTTCGAGATTGATGCCGATACCAATCAACTACAACAAGAGGGCCTCATTAGTGACCCCAATCTAGATTTTTACTATGGTTCGATTGCTGTCAACGAGTTTGATGATGTGGCGATCGGTTTCAGCGGTTCTGGTGAAAACCAATTTGTTAGCTCCTATGCTGCTTTAGGTCAAACTGTTGATGGAGTGACAACCTTCGATACCCCCTTATTATTAAAGGAGGGTGTAGCAGATTATCAAGTTACTTTCAACGGACGCAATCGGTGGGGTGACTACAGCGCCACTGTCGTCGATCCAAATGACCCCTTAACTTTCTGGACATTTCAAGAATTTGTTTCAGCCGAAGACATTTGGTCTACACAGATTACAGAACTAAAAATCGACCGTGATATAGCATCAGTTCCAGAATCGACTTCCGCACTAGGTCTGCTGCCATTAGGTATTTTAGTTATAGGTTTCAATTTAAAAAAGACGAGGAACAATAAGCAAGTTCGCAGGTAAAGTTAGGTTCTCAAAAATGTAGATTTGAAAGGAGCAAATTGACAAGATATAACTTTAGAAAAAGCTTACTTAAGAACTAACCACTATCAACTAATTACCCAATCAATTTACGCCAAGTCAGATTTCCGATAATTCCATCAGCATACAAACCATTTTCTCGCTGGAATTTCTGAATAGCAGCTTCTGTTATAGAGTCATATATACCGTCAGTTTTAGCACCTACACGGTACTGTAAATATTTCATGACGATTCCACCAGCATGACTTTTTCTAATTACTGGTTTTGCTAAAACTTGATTAATTGCACCCCATGTTGTGTTACCAGCAATTCCTGTTTGTTGAATATCAATAATTTTTTGAAACTTCTCAATCGCAGATTCAGTATTATGGCTGATTATATTATCTTCATCTAAAAGTCTACCGCTAGAATCTGTTATTCTCAGACGATTTAAAGCTTTTTGCAATCTTAGTATAGATACATCAGGATTTAATGATTCATCGGGTATAGAAATAATACTCGTCACTGCTAATTTACTTGTTAATCCTCTAACAATTGCATTTGCCATTGCTTCTGAATTAAACATTTTCATATCTTTTACTGAATCAATAAAGCAACATTCTAATAAAATTGCAGGCATATTTGTATTCTTTAAAACGAATAAATGGGAACCATTCTTGATACCTCTATTAAAAAATCCCATTTTTATAATCTCATCTAATACTGGTTTCGCAATTTTTTTTGCCGTATCACTAATAGCGAATATTTCTGTACCATTCGCAAACCTATTAAGAGCATTAAAATGTATGGAGACAAAAATATCGACTTTACTTGTATTTGCAGCTTCGCATCTTCTTCGTAAGGAATCCCCGATACTACTTGATTTTTTTGGTTTACAATCTATAACTTTATATCCCAAATCTTTTAATTTACCTATAACTCTATTACCAACATCTAAAGTTAAATTATCTTTATATTTGATTCCTTTTACTCCTGTATCGGCAGGAGAATTATGTCCAATATCAATTCCAAATCTCATATTATTACCTCATATATTCAACAATTTATTTTTTAAACATTGAATATACCAACTGTCAAGATAATTACATCACATCAAAGTCACTTGTATTTGATTTTTTATTATTATTGGATTTTTTAGGTATTAAATTTATGCTTCTTTTTTTCCGAAATGTAAGTCTGAATATTAATTTATTTTTGATTCAAGAGGAATACTAACCAAATACAATAATTCTCATACATATTCCCTTGCGATATACACTAATCTTACTCTTTAGTTACTATCTTAGCTAAAACAAAATAATCTCCGTTAATTTCCAAAAACACTATGAGGGTAAACAGATTTGTCATCCATGGTGTTGCTAGTTGCCGCTTTAAAGAAACAAGCTTTTTGAATTGCCTTCACTATAAATTTTTGTAAATCCATTTGCTTATTTTTAAATTTTATGCATGCTACAAATTAGTCTCAATAAGTCCAAACAGATTATATATAATTTTATTTTACTTGAAAAAGTGAGGCAGCGCGGTCTTGGGGGTTTCCCCCATGAGCGACTGCCGAACCCGTAAGGGTGATCTAGAAGACATCTAAAAAAACAAGATAATATCGTGAAATAAATGACGACATTCTCAGTAGTTAATGATATTTTTCTCAATAGAGAAGAATTTTGTAATTTTTTGTAACTAATTACTGAAAATATGGGATTTTGATGTTTTATATATTACCTATTTTTAAGTGCTAGTGGTATTTTAGATAACTGTCAATAGAATGCATCAGTATTTTTATTGAGAAAAACCCAATATTATCTCAATTGGATTTGCAGCCTCAAAGCTTGAGTGCGAGAAACAGAATTACTTTCCAAAAGCACCATAGGAATTTTTTTGCTTGAGCGAGAAACCACTTCAAAGAAGAAAGCGATCGCTCTTCGGAATCGATCGCCAAAGTCTTGATTCAACTCCTTATTATCAAGCTGGGTTCTGTACTAGGAAATAACTCCCTCGTCTCTAACTTCGCTAAAGTGATAGAATGAAGCATTTTGTGGTTTTGGGAAATGAAGCGCATCGTCTTGATTGCAGGGTTTGAATCTTTCAATGCTGGTTTGTACCGCAAAGCAGCGGATATGGCTGTATCGCGAGTATCGGATTTAGATATTCGGGTATTTAGCGATCGCGATATCAATAGCAAACGCGTTGAGGTGGAAACTGCACTTCAAGATGCTGACGTATTTTTTGGGAGCTTGCTATTCGACTACGATCAAGTTTTGTGGTTAAGGGAACGAGTCAGCAATATCCCCATTCGCTTAGTGTTCGAGTCAGCTTTAGAATTGATGAGTTGCAACAAAATCGGCGCATTTGCGATTGGCGATAAACCCAAGGGCATGCCTAAACCAGTAAAATTTATCCTGGATAAATTCAGCAACGGTCGCGAAGAGGATAAACTTGCTGGTTATATCAGCTTCTTAAAAATTGGTCCTAAACTCTTAAAATTTGTACCGGTACAGAAAGTACAAGATTTACGCAACTGGTTAATTATTTACGGTTACTGGAATGCTGGCGGTACCGAAAACGTCGCTTCATTATTTTGGACGTTAGCAGAACAATATTTAGATTTAAAAGTCGGCGATATTCCCCCACCTCTAGAAACACCGAATATGGGATTGCTTCATCCCGACTATGAAGGTTATTTTGAATCACCAAAAGCATATTTAGAATGGTACAAAAAAAGAATAAATAAAAATTCTTCCCCCTCTACCCCCTCTCCCCCCTCTCCCCCCTCTACCCCACGCCACTTGCTACAACGGAGGGAACCTCCGCAACGCAGTGGCTCCTCTTCCCAATCCCCAGTAATCGGAATTCTCCTATACAGAAAACACGTCATCACTAAACAACCATATATTCCTCAATTAATTAAACGTTTTGAATCAGCTGGTTTAATACCTTTACCCATTTTCATCAATGGTGTCGAAGGACATGTCGCCGTACGTGATTGGATGACATCAGATTACGAAATTCAACAGCGGCAACAAGGTAATAAGACAACTCTTTCCCTTTCCCCAGAAGCTGCGAAAGTTGATACAATTATTTCTACCATTGGATTTCCTTTGGTAGGAGGGCCAGCTGGTTCTATGGAAGCAGGAAGGCAAGTTGATATTGCTAAAGGCATTCTTGCCGCAAAAAATGTACCTTATATTGTCGCCGCACCTCTGTTAATTCAAGATATTCATTCATGGACTCGTCAAGGTATTGGCGGTTTACAAAGTGTTGTTTTATATGCTCTACCGGAATTAGATGGAGCCATTGACACGGTTGCCCTCGGTGGTTTGGTGGGAGAAGATATTTATTTAGTTCCGGAAAGGGTACAAAGATTAATTGGTAGGGTAAAAAGTTGGGTAAATCTCCGACAAAAACCTGCCTCTAAACGAAAAATTGCTGTTATTCTCTATGGTTTTCCACCGGGATATGGTGCAACGGGTACGGCTGCTTTATTAAATGTACCTCGCAGTTTGTTGAAATTCCTCCATGCTTTGAAAGAACAAGGTTACAACGTTGGGGAATTACCAGAAGATGGGGAAGAATTGATTCGTTTAGTGAAAGAAGCTGATGAATCCTACCCCGAAAATAAAAATGTAGAGACGTTAAATTTAACGTCTCAAAATTCTGAAAATCTGAAAAATTCAACGTCTCAAAATACTGTAAATGTGAGAACTTTAGAAAAATGGTTGGGATATCTCCAAACAACTCGCGTTGAAAAGCAGTGGAAATCCCTTACGGGTTCTGGTATCAAAACTTATGGTGATGATTTTCAGATTGGCGGTATTCAACTTGGTAATGTTTGGATAGGAGTTCAACCGCCATTAGGTATTCAAGGCGATCCGATGCGGTTGATGTTTGAACGAGATTTAACCCCACATCCCCAATATGCTGCTTATTACAAGTGGTTACAAAATCAATTTGCTGCCGATGCGATCGTTCATTTTGGCATGCACGGCACTGTGGAATGGTTACCCGGATCTCCTTTGGGGAATACTGGTTATTCTTGGTCTGATATTTTACTGGGAGATTTACCCAATCTATATATATACGCCGCAAATAATCCTTCGGAGTCAATTTTGGCGAAGCGTCGCGGTTATGGAGTGTTGATTTCTCATAATGTACCCCCTTATGGTCGTGCGGGTTTGTATAAGGAGTTGATGGCGCTGCGGGATTTAATCTCGGAATATCGAGAAGATCCACAAAAGAATTATGCACTCAAGGAAGGGATTTGTAAAAAGATTATTGATAGTGGTTTGGATACCGATTGTCCGTTTGAAGAAGCTAAAAAGCTGGGAATTGAGTTTACTCCCGAAAATATCGGTTTATTCAGCGATCGCACTTTTAATAATTACCTAGTAGATTTGTACGAGTATTTGCAAATTTTGGAAAATCGCTTGTTTTCTTCTGGGTTACATATTTTGGGAGAAGCGCCGAATCAGGAGGAGATGAAGTCTTATTTGGATGCTTATTTTGAAGAAGAAGAAAAAAACCTTGAAGTTGAGGAGAGTATTAGAGATTTATTAGAGCAGAGTACAGATGAGTTAAGGAATCTGTTAAGGGGTTTGAATGGCGAGTATATTCCACCTGCGCCGGGAGGAGATTTATTACGAGATGGTACTGGAGTATTACCGACGGGAAGAAATATTCATGCTTTAGATCCCTATAGAATGCCTTCTCCAGCAGCTTATGAAAGGGGAAGAGAAGTAGCTAAGAAAATTATTCAGCAGCATTTACAAGAAAATGATAGTTATCCAGAGACGGTAGCAGTAATGTTGTGGGGTTTGGATGCAATTAAGACTAAGGGTGAGTCTTTGGGTATTTTGTTGGAGTTAGTAGGTGCCGAGCCTGTAAAGGAAGGTACGGGAAGAATTGTTCGTTATGAATTAAAGCCTTTGGCAGAAATGGGACATCCTCGCATTGATGTTTTGGGTAATCTTTCGGGAATTTTCCGCGATAGTTTTGTGAATATTATTGAGTTATTAGACGATTTATTTCAATGTGCTGCTGATATTGATGAACCTTTGGATAAAAATTTTATTCGCAAACACGCTTTAGAATTAAAGGAAAAAGGTGTTGAGAATACTTCTGCAAGGTTATTTTCTAATCCTGCTGGTGATTTTGGTTCCCTAGTAAACGATCGAGTAGTTGATGGTAATTGGGAATCTAGCGACGAGTTAGCGAATACCTGGCAAAGTCGCAATGTTTTTAGTTATGGCAGAGAAGACAAGGGGCAAGCACGCCCAGAAGTGTTAAATCAACTGTTAGGAAGTACCAGTCGGATTGTCCAAGAAATTGATTCGGTGGAATACGGTTTAACTGATATTCAAGAATATTACGGCAATACTGGTGGTTTGAAAAAAGCTGCGGAAAAACAAGGTGGCAAGAAGGTAACAGCTAGCTTTGTGGAAAGTTTTTCAAAAGATACTACTCCCCGCGACTTAGATGATTTATTGCGGATGGAGTATCGTACTAAGCTGCTAAATCCAAAATGGGCGGAAGCGATGGTAAATCAAGGTAGTGGTGGTGCCTTTGAAGTATCCCAACGCATGACGGCTTTAATTGGTTGGGGTGGTACAGCTGATTTTACCGATGATTGGGTGTACGAACAAGCAGTAGATACTTATGCTTTAGATGCTGATATGGCGGAAAAATTGAGAAAAGCCAATCCGGAAGCGTTTAAAAATATTGTGGGAAGAATGTTAGAAGCCCACGGAAGAGGTTTTTGGGATGCTAGTGATGAGAAATTGCAGAAATTACGGGAATTGTATGAGTTAGCAGATCAGGAATTGGAAGGAGTGACAGTTTGATTGGTAATTGGTAATCACGACACCTAACTCTAGGAAGGTGTTTATAAACAAAAAACAAAATGGTTGTAGGGTGTGTTACGGCTTGAAAAATATGAAAAGGAGGTTATGAATTAAATCATGCCGTAACGCACCATTTGATATTCTTAATATACAAGGGTGTGTTAGAACACGATAATCCATCTGTTAAAAAATATAATCTTAATAAATCTAACGCACCAATAACGCTTGGTGCGTTACGGCAAATCTTGAACTATTATTTTTCCCATCTAATCCTAATTCCGTACTACATCCTACTTTAGAATTATTTTGTAAACAACCTCTTAGAAAATCGCTTTTACAGGGAAACAGTAATTGATTTAAAAAGCTTTAAGAATTTTATCGAAATTTGTAGGAGGAGATTTATTTGGCAGATACTTTTGACAGACGTTGCCAATTAGGTGCTTCTCGTCGTCGTCTTGAAGATGCTATCGCTTTACAAAATTCTAAGCGCTGGGCTGGTTCTATTTATTTAGGAGGTTATGCAATTGAATGCTCCCTAAAATCCTTAATTTGTTACATGGAGGGCAAAAATAACTTTAAGGATACTCAAATATTTAAGAATGGATTATAAGGCTCAAAATTACATAGTTTGACAAAACTATTAAACGGATTACCTGAAATTCAAAAAGCCATACAACTAGACCGTACTAATAACTATCAAAATGCATGGAATATTATTTCAAAATTATGGCGTAATAACGAATTATGCTACTCTGAAAAAATAGGAAATGAACAAGATAGGAAAAGTTTTATAGAAGCAGTAAAACTATTACATGATTTTATCCTTCGACAACAAGACGAGACATCATGATTAATGAAATTATATCTCCTCAAAAAATTGAATAACATCTAATTAGTGCATTAAAATCTGAAGATTCAATAGTACAAGTAAAAGTTAAACGTACATCATTAGGATGGTTCAAGATTCTAGTAATTACAAGTATTTTTGAAAATAAATCAATAGAAGAACTAGAACAATATATAGACAAAATTCTGGAAAATATCAATACTAATCTTGGTCAATATCCAATTGCAGGTTATGATTTATTAACTCCACAGGAAGCTAATGATAACTCTTGGAAATACAGATAGTTACATCTTCCTCTTTGGTCAGATGTTTTAATGGCACCAGAACCAGATCAACCAGCAGTTTTAGATGAAGATAGCTCATCTCCAAGACCTCAAATAGTTACTTTTTATTCTTTTAAAGGAGGTGTTGGTCGTTCTACAGCTTTGGGAATTGTGGCAAATATAATAGCAACTCGCAATCGTCGGGTTGTAATGCTAGATTTCGATTTAGAAGCACCTGGAATTTCTATTTTATTTGATTCCGAGGTGGAAAAAAATAATCAAGAACAATATGGAATTTTAGATTATTTACATCAACGTTATCTAACTCCCAATGAAAATGTTCCCAATATTGAAAGCTGTATTTTTAAAGTTAATTTAGCAACTCGTGGAGAACTTTTCTTAGTTCCTGTTGGAGAATATGATGAAAACTCCATTTCTTTATAAAGATACGCCAAGTTTAGCCTGGGTAGGTAGGCTTTGTTTGATTAGCTACACCATAGCCAGAGTGAGGGTAATTAAGCTCAGCCTCATACAGAATTGGTATAGATAGCTGATGCAAAACATAAACAGATTTAACGCTATGAGGGTAAGCGCAAGAATACACCGCAACAATAACTAATAACGGGCAATCGGCAATCACAAAAAATTTCTAGGTATTCAAGCAAATAATAGAAACTAAATTTATTTGCGATGAATTCCACCAAGCAATTCCCGATTCCCCATTATTTATTCTTCTATCAACTACTTACTGCTATAGGTTGTTTTTCCACAGATGGCTGTAATAAATTGTTGTAGAGTTCCCCTAATTGCATTGCAACTCCATCCCAACTAAATTTATTTTCAACCCGCTTTCTTGCAGCTTGTCCTAATTCTTCACCCCAAGCCGCATCAAGTAAAATTCGGTCGATCGCATTAGCAAAAGCAGGAACATCTTGCGGTGGCGCTAACAAACCAGTTTCTTGATTCACAACAGTAAACTGAAGTCCACCCACATCAGAAGCAACTACTGGTGTATAGCTCGCCATTGCTTCTATAGCTACCAATCCAAAAGGTTCGTAATGGCTGGGAACAACACAAACGTCAGCCGCTGCATAATAATATGGTAAATCTTCTTGACTGACACGACCGGGAAATTCGGTCATCTCACTCATCCCCAATTCTCCGACAATTTTCTCAATGCGATCGCGTTCATCTCCATCGCTATGACCAGGACGACTACCACCACAAATAATTAATTTAAAGTTTTCAGTACCAAATAATTTAGATTCTCGCACGGCACGCACTAAGGTTTCAATCCCTTTACGTGGATCGAAACGTCCTACATACATTACAAGTTTGGTTTCAGGATTAATTCCCAGTTGCTTTCTTGCTGCTTTTCTGTCAATGCAACCAAAGCGTTCAATATCAGTACCGCAAGGAATTATATCAATATCTCCTTTTGTCGAAACAAGAGTACGCATATGTTCTTGTTCTTGGGGAGAAGTCGCAACAATTCTTTGTGCCGTTTCTAATACCTGTTTTTCTATTGCTAAGCGAGTGCTGGCAATTAAAGGAACAGTTTTCACTGTGTTGTACTTAACTGCTCCTAAAGAATGGTATGTATGTACGATCTTACTTCCTTGTTTTTGTCTTAACTGCATGCCAACCCAGCTAGAAAGCCAGTAATTGGTATGAATTAAAGGATATATAATCCCGTTCTCTTCTTGAAATTTAAGGAAATTGTCTACAAATTCTGGTAGGTGTCCAAAAATATTGTCTCGTGGCACAAAATTAACATTACCAGCTTTTAAACGAATGGTTCGACAATTAGGAGAATGCCAAACAATATCTTCCTGTTCCACATTCACTTTGCGGGTGAACATATCAACTTGCCATCCAAGAGAGGCTAATGCTTCCCCTACATGACGAACGTAAACGTTTTGCCCTCCAGCCTCTTCTTTACCTATTTCAATCGCTGGATCGCCGTGGACTGAAATTAAGGCAATGCGTTGTTCTGTTACCAGGTTCATAGTTTGTTGGTTAAGAGATGTAATTGATATTGGCTCGCTGCTTAATACAGCCTTAAACTCTAAGGCCAAAATCTTTGTAAATGTTTATGTGATTTTCATTTTAATTTAAGATGTGACATTTTTTTACATCTCTGCTATTACTTTTACTCTTAGCTTTTACGTGTTTTTATGCATACTTGTATTGATAAAAACGCTATACGTATAAGTCTAATAATGTCTATTTATAAGAAAAAACGTTGTTATATATCATAAAAAAAGTTGTTTTTTTTACTAAATTATTATTTATGATTCTCAATTTTAAAATTTTAAATGTTTTAATTTTTACTAAAAAAGTAAGTGTTTATATTTATGCACGAAAATCAAAATATTAAATCAATGTTAAATAATGAAAAAGCATAATTTTATATGTACTTAAATATACATAGTACTATTCTTCCAGAAGAATTGTGATTTACACTACTTTTTGCGAAAAATCCTAAATAAACAAATTCAGTAACAATAATGTGTCGATAAGTACAAATATTATTTGTAAATATATGTATAGTATATAATTTTCTAATAGTTAATAATTTATGTAAAGCAATACTCAATGCCATAAAAATGTTTACAAGCTTATCTACCTGATGGACTTTTTTATCCATTTATTATCCAGCAGGTATACCTCTTGCAATACAATTATGACAAGCTATAAAAAGATTTATGGATTATTTTGAGTAATTATGGAGTAATAAATGTTTAAATAGAGTTTATCGCCAAAAAATCATTTAATAATCACTCATTTAATCAAATTAATAATATATAAATCCCGTAATCTCAAATAATTGCAACTTTAAAAAATATACAAATTGTTGTGTAATCTGAATGTAAGCACTCACATCTTTCTTGCTACAGCAGATTTTACAATTTGCCTAAAAAAAATGGGACTGAAATTGTAACCCATTATTTTTGCGGAGAATTTCTGCCTTATGGTGTATCTAGCATCGCGTTAGAACTATTTCTATTCCACTCTTATAATTATCGTAAAGACAAAAAGTTTTTTCTCCCCCCTCTCCCCCCTCTTCCCCCTCTCCCCCTGCTTGTGTTCACCCGGCAATTTTAGCTTGTTCGAGTACTAGTATGAATCTTTAACTATTTATAATGGGGTGCGTTCGGAATACGGCTCCATCTTGCCTAAAGTTTGTATAATTAGCTGATAGCAAATTTTGTGCTTATTAAAGTTAGGACTTACGCAAATGGTATATTTGTTCTTATACGCTGTGTGACGCTTCGATTGATTGTAAAGGGAAAATACTGCTTTTCGTGCCCTTCACAATCACATAAATCTTTAGAGTATAAGAATCACATTTATTTTACTAAGTTCAAAGCTTCTCCAACAGCTTGTGCAAAACGCTTTAAACTCTATTGTATTCAACTAATAACCGCTATATTTGCAAAATTTTTTGTTTGCAAATATAGCGATTGTAAAGACAACAAACTGATTGTACTCTGAAGTAAACGTTTTATTGACAGCGGGTGACCTCAACTTACTTTATATAGAGATATTAGAACACTTTTCACAAACTAATTCTCAAAAATTTAATACTTTAAGTTCTTGCTATAGGATTCTTTATTGATTTTTTTCACAACCTCGGTACAGCTTTTGTTAAAA
>JBCCSG010000008.1:0-51600 GCA_039200565.1 Cyanobacteria bacterium P01_D01_bin.50
GCTTTATTAACAGCCGGAGCGCGTTTGCAACCACAAAGCATCAAAGGGCGCTGTAAAAGGGACTTGGCGACTTTAAGCTTTGGAGAAGGTATCCAGCGTGTAGCCCAGGAGTTACCAGAAAAGAGCTATCAATTACGCGATGAAAGGGTAAAAAGTATAGTTGCTTTGAATCCCACGAGTTCCTTAATGTTTGGTGAAACAGGTTTGGAATCCGTAGAAGTTCCCACTCTGGTTTTAGCGAGCTCCGCCGATAAAACCACCCCCGCTTTAACCGAACAAATAATAGGTTTCCGCAAAATTACCTCACCTAAATGGCTAGTTGGTGTAGTTGGAGGTACGCATTTAAGCGTAAAAGATCCTAGCGTCACCATGAATCAGGAAGGAAAACTCAATACCCCTTTGACTGGTGGTGAAGTAATCGGGGAACAAGCTGCTAATATTCGTAAATTTGTCAAAGCGATTGTTTTAGCTTTTGCTGCTCAACTGAGTGGAGAAGCTAGTAAATATCAAGTGTTTCTGAGTGCAGATTACGCTCAACATGCTTCTACTGAAGAATTTCCATTTCGTTTAGTTAGAGAAATTCCTGCCGATGCTGCAACTGTAATAGAAGAAATCAAAAGAAACGAGGGCAAACAGTTCTCATCAGTCAAATATCCAGTTGATGCATAAGTTCACAAGCCTTATTATTACCTCCGCCAATCCCTTTTTTTAATTGCGAATTGGTATTACTTCCCGACATAAAGTAAGTAATTCACTCAGGCTTTAACTGCTATATCTATACACAACAGATCAGTGTCAAGCCTGATTGACATTTTGTAATGATTTCATTAGAATTGTTTACATTAGTTCACAAAGTCTGAGTTTGTATGACTTTGATGCGACTTAATTTGAAATTTTAAATATTTCTATAATTTGTAGACATTTGGTTTTCCTAAATAGACCTCGGATTGAGACCCGAGGTTTTTTGTTTTTGTGATAAGCCTTTCGGGCATTCGCTAAGCCATGGCTCATGGTTAATTTTGGTCTGGCATTCATCTCAACGTTGAGCAGGAAGAGAGGCGTTGAGATAAATGCTAGTGATATTAAATCAGCGCTCCCTTGAAGCCAATGGGACCTTCACCTGCATAAGTCAAAGCAATTCGCAATTAACAATGAGCAATTCGCAATTAAAATCAGTGGAGGCTTGAACCCGCCACTGATTATAGACCACTGAACTTCGTTTCAGTGGGGGCTTGGAACCCAATAATTAAGCAATTATTCAATTTGTTTTGTAATAAATATATCAATTGCGAATTGCGAATTGCGAATTAACAATTGTTTGGTCATGGTGCCATTGAGGGTTTGTCCGCCATTGTCAGACTTCACATCGATGGCGACAACATTCTGGTTAGAGCGATCGCCAATTACCCAGTTACCACCTTCATGCCAAGCAGCTTGGGAGCCACCCCATTGATTTTCCACTTGGTATAATGTCATGATTATCCTAATTTATTGTTTTCAACGATTAATAGGTTTATAGCCTTACTAAGATGACAATCAAAAAGTATCCACCGCTACAATATCCGATGTTATCTGTATAAAACCGCAGAAAAAAATTAAAAGTTTGTTAAATTACCAATATTCACATCTTGCACCATCAAAAACTATTGTAAAAATCATTACTATTTATCCGACTGAGTTTTTACCCGTCTGGGACTGCAAGTCCCAGTCTAATAGCAAAAGTCCATTAAAATGGACTAAAAATATAACAGTCTTTAAATAGTATTATTTTTAACAAAAAAATTTAGAATTTAGCTAATTAACCGTAAGGTGGAAGATATGTGAATAAGCATATTTCCCATAAAACCAAGAATTATATCTGCAAGTTCGGGTTTTAAGCTGTCAAATAAAGCAGCTACCGGCGTACATCTATTAACTGATATTAAATCAAAACAATTATTTTCATTTATTGTCCATCCTTCTATTGCATCTTCTGAGATCGGTTTTTATCCAAAACTTTGAAAACTAATAACTATAAAAGCTGAAATAAAGGAATTGTAAGAGTAAATCCAATCATTATCTTGATAATCTATCAAATGTTCGCGGTTATCTCGTCATTGTCGTAAAATCGTTTTTGAACTATCTGATAAAATAGCTTGTTTCCAAGCATCTTGATAAAGCGGTAGAATCTTTATTTGAGATTCGGGAGAAAGATGAATAAAAAACCATCAATAATCAATCCTCATATTAGTAAGTGAATATTATTAAGAATAAATAAATTTCATAACATGGTATAAATACGTATAATTGGTACCAAAACTATTGTAATCGGCACACCACAATTTTAAGATGCAAACAATTAACCAAAACTCAACTAAAAAAGCTTGGGCAAAAGCTTTAGAAAAACCCGCAAAGGAATTTCCCCTAACGCCACTATCAGTAATTGAAGGTGAAATACCCGCAAGTTTAAATGGTACCCTTTACCGCAACGGTCCGGGAAGGTTGGAACGTGGAGGTATTTCTGTGGGACACTGGTTTGATGGAGATGGTGCAATTCTTGCAGTGCATTTTAATTCAAATCTCCCCAATGATGAAGGGGAGACAAAGGGAAGTAATGCTTGCGCGGTTTACCGTTACGTGCAAACTGAGGGATTTAAAGAAGAAGCCAGCGCCGGTAAATTGCTTTACGGTAATTATGGCATGACAGCACCGGGAGCAATTTGGAATCAGTGGTTGAAACCAATTAAAAATGCGGCGAATACTTCGGTGTTGGCGCTACCCGATAAACTTTTGGCATTGTGGGAAGGTGACAACCCCCACGCACTAGATTTACAAAATCTCGATACTTTAGGGAAAGATGATTTGGGAGGATTGGATGCTGGGTTAGCCTATTCGGCACATCCGAAAATAGACTTTCATACAGGGGAAATTTTTAATTTTGGTATCTCAGCTGGAGTAAACTCAATACTTAATATTTATAAAAGCGATGCTACGGGAAAAATTGTAGGAAAAGCAGCACATAAAATCGATGGCACACCTTTAATACATGATTTTGTCTTAGCAGGGGGATATTTAATCTTTTTTATTTCCCCAGTGCGGCTAAATTTATTTATGCCAGCAATTGGATTGGGTTGCTTTAGTGATTCTTTAGAATGGCAACCAAGTAAAGGAACTCAAATTTTAGTTATCGATCGTGAGACTTTAGATATTGTAATTCGTAGCGAGACAGAAGCTTGGTATCAATGGCATTTTGCGAATGGTTATGTAGATGATAACGGCGCTGTAATTGTAGATATTGCCAGTTATAAAGATTTTCAAAGCAATCAATATCTTAAGGAAGTTCCTACAGGTGAAACTCATACTACTGCAAAAAGTAGCTTAAGGCGAGTAACTTTAAATCCGCAAACTGGTATATTGAATAATATAGAAACACTATTTGATCGACACTGCGAATTTCCCATCGTACCGCCACAAAATGTCGGAAAATCTTCTCGATATACCTATCTTTCCACAGTTAGGGAAGGTACGGATATTAGTAAAGAAATATTAAATAGTATCGCTTGTTTTGACGATCAAACTAATACTATCACCGAAGCAAACTTTGGCGAAAACTATTATCCTTCCGAGCCAATTTACGCACAAGGTTGGATTTTAACGGTTGTCTACGATGGTAATTGCGATCGCAGCGAAGTATGGATATTTGATGCCAATCGATTGAATGAAGAACCTGTTTGTAAATTAAGTTTACCCTTAGTGATTCCTCACGGTTTCCACGGTACTTGGAAAGATAGGTAATAACTTAAGAAGTCATATCATGTGCGGTTAAACACTTATCATACCTATGGAGTTAGGAGTAATAGGTAAATAACGTAAAATCCTGTTATCCATTACTCATTAACAATCCTTACATATTGAAATTTAACGCGGTTTATACAGTTAAGTTAATTTAAGTTAACTTACTCAGAAATAATTCCGATGGTTGAGCGTTTTTGCTACAAATAATGGATAATTCTCTACCATTACATTTCTAGAGATAGTAAAAAAATAATTTATTTTTTATAATTAATCATTACCAGTATTTATAATTTATATTTATACTGGTTCTAAAATGTGTGGTATTTTCTACTAATTAACAGAAAAAGAGATACAAATCAAAAATATTAATTCAACTTTCAATATGTAGTTAATAATACTTGTAATTGTAAATATATAATACAATGTCAATCTTAGGGAGGATGATTTTTGCTTGTTAATTTGATAATGCTAGATTACTGAATAGTTAAAAGATTAACTATGAATTAAGGTGTAAGGCAATACAATTTTCCGACCTATAGTGTAATTTAAACTACATAGATCGTTGAAGGGATGCAAATATTTGATTAGGATTATAAGGAAGTATGAAGCCGTTGGAAGAGCAAAACAATAATATTTCGTTGGAAGCAGGGCAAATAGTATCAAATAAAGATATCGATAAACCTGTAGGGAATGGTAAATCTCAAATTTCTGAAGGTAATAGCTTAAATAAGGTAAGAGATATTTTAGTTGGCTCTCAAATGCGAGAGTTAGATAAAAAGTTTTCTCGTTTGGAAGAGCGTTTAATTAAAGAATGTGCGGATTTAAGGGATGAAACGAGGAAGCGATTGGACAGGTTAGAAACTTATATCACAGAAGAAGCAACTTCTTTAAGCGAGCGAGCAAAAAACGAGCAATTAAAGCGCGATAAAGCGGTGAAGGCGATTACAGAAGAACAGAAGAAATTTGCTGAATCCTTAGAGACAAAAATGGCTGAAATTGATGAGGAAGCAAGTAAGATGCGGCGGGAATTACGCTCTTCAATTTTCAGTCAATCTCAAAGCTTACAGGATGATATTCGACAAAAGTATCAAGAGATTTTAGGTTTATTACAGCGAGAAACTCACGAACTCAAGAGTGAAAAAACCGATCGTTCTCAATTATCGGCTTTATTTTCGGAGTTAGCATTGCGGTTAAATTCTCAGTAAATTGTTTGTAAAAGTCATTCATTAAATGAATGGCTTTATTGTTTAAGTTTACTTATAAAAATATAAATTAAGATAATTTTGCCGATGAGCGACTCGAATGGGAATCGATTAGCCCAAGACTCTTTAAGTAATAGTTATAATAGAGAGAATAATAAATTAAGCGATTTGAATGAAGTCTCCTCAATAGAAGATTCTCCTGCGCCACTAACGAGTGAATTAAGTCAATTGCGGAGCTTGCTTTTGGGAATCGAGGAAGAGAAACTTCATCGGTTTTACGAAAAACTAAATAATCCTCAAGTGGATGCTGAAGATATCAGTAATATGCTTCCGGAGGCGGTTGTTTTGCGAACAATACAAGATAAACAGCTATCTGAAGCGATGGTACCCACAGTTGAACAAGCGATTGAGTCTTCTGTGAATCAAGATATTAACATACTTTCTCAAGCGCTTTTTCCAATTATTGGCCCGGCGACGCGAAAGGCGATCGGCACAGCTTTGGATGAGATGTTACAGTCATTTAATTATGCTTTGGAACACAGCATTTCACCGCAAAGCTTGAAGTGGAGAATAGAAGCACGACAAACGGGAAAATCCTTTGCCGAAGTTGTGTTGTTGAGAACGCTGATTTACCGTGTGGAGCAAGTATTTTTGATTCACAAACATAGCGGATTGATGTTACAACATATTGTAGCAGCTTCATGTACGGCTCAAGACCCATCTTTGGTTTCAGCGATGTTAACTGCAATTCAAGATTTTGTAAAAGACTCGTTTGACGTACCCAAACACGAAGGGCTGCATACTTTACAATTTGGCGAGCTTACTATTTGGATTGAAGAAGGGCCAAAAACTGTCTTGGCGGGCATTATTCGAGGAAATGCACCAGAGGAATTAAGGTTTGTATTTCAGAATGCCATAGAAAAAATACATTTGAAATTAACTAAAGAAATTAGTGATTTTTCTGGAGATACACAGCCTTTTGCAGCCAGTAAGCCGTATTTAAAAGCTTGTCTAAAATCTCATTATGAAAAACCGACGAAAAACAAATATATTTATGCAGGTATTTCTGTAGGTATACTAGCGGTGGTTTTAGGTGTTTGGGGATTTTTTGCAATTAGAGACAATAAAAGCTGGAATACTTATGTAAACAGTTTGTCAGAACAACCTGGAATTGTGGTAAGTAAAACAGGAAGAAAAAATGGTAAATATTTGATTGAAGGTATGCGAGATCCATTAGCAATTGAACCAAAGAAGCTAATGAAAAAAGCTCATATCAATGAAAAAGCAGTTGTGCATCAGTGGAAACCTTTTATATCTTTAGAAGAAGAGATTCTTGTTCAAAGAGCGGCAAAATTACTGCAAAAACCTAACACAGTTACTTTCAAAGTTGATAAAAATGGCATTTTAAATGCTACAGGTTCTGCGCCTCGCGAATGGATTTTATCCGCGAGAAAACAAAAAAAATTCCTATCTGTTTTGGGTATAACTAAATATGAAGATAAAGAACTAAAGGATTTAGATATTGAGCAACTTAATATTTATAAACAAGAAGTAGAAGAAGTAGTAATACTTTTTGCAAGCGATACAACCTTATTTTTACCAGGTGAAACGGAAAAACTATCAAAATTAGTCTCAAAAATACAAAATCTAATTGATGCTAGTAAGTTTTTAGAAAAGGATGTGCTGATTCAAATTTCGGGACATACAGATACCACTGGAATAGAAGATGCAAATATCAAACTTTCTAAAGCCCGTGCAAACCAAATTCTAATCAATCTGATATCCCGTGGTATCGATCGAAATAACTTCATTACCAAAGCATTTGGTTCTAAGAAGATTTTACGGCCGGAATCAACCGAAGAAGATAAAAAATTTAACCGTAGAGTCTCCTTCAAAGTTATCATAGACGACATTGCTAAATAGGTGTATAAAGCTATATGCTTCAGAAAAAAATCTGTATGGTTGGTGCATTTGCTACTGGTAAGACAAGTTTGGTCGCTAAATTTGTTTACAGCATATTTTCGGAAAAATATCAAACCACTGTAGGGGTCAAAATTGATAAAAAAATAGTAGAAGTACAAGAACAAGAATTAAATCTAATTTTATGGGATTTATATGGAGAAGATGAATTTCAGAAATTAAGAACTTCTTATCTGAGAGGTTCATCGGGTTATTTATTAGTGGTGGATGGAACCAGAAAAAGTACTTTACAAACGGCTTTTGATTTACAAAAACGAGTAGAAGAGACTGTAGGTAAAGTACCTTTTATTTTAGTGTTGAATAAGTCGGATTTAGAAGATGAATGGGAGTTAGACTCGGCAATGATTGAAGCTATTGAAGAGAAAGGTTGGACTGCAATCAAAACTAGTGCAAAAACTGGATTAAATGTTGAAGAAATTTTTCATGCACTTGCGTCAAAAATACTACTTGGGATGAATGTATGAATATTCCGTTCCCTATAAGTGATTATCTGATAAATTTTATGAGAGAAAATCTTTCTCTCGCATATATTTTTGTAGATAAAGATGGAAAATTATCTAATTGGGGTGGTAAATTAATAACATATGGAATAGATAATTTACAACAAGGTGAAGATGCTAGTCAACAAATCATCTTTCTGGAAGGGCTTTTACCGCTTGATGATTTGCCATTGTTTCTACCCTGCGTCAAAACGACTAATGGAATGTGTGCGGATATACATTTATTACCTGATAAAGAAGGTGATTGGATATTACTATTGGATGCAACTTGGGATGAAATACAAATATTTAAAGTTCAGCAAGAAATTAACTCTTCTCGTTTAATGCAGCACAAATAATAGTAATGTAAAATCGGTAATAAATATTTAAGAAATATTAATTATGCGACTGTTGAATTATGAGTGAATCTATAACAGCAGAAGTTTTTGCAGCTTTAGATATTTTAGTTTTAGAACGGCTTGATGTCGGTAAATTCAAAATTGTCGGAAATATACCAAAATGGGTAAGGCGATTTTGTCGCATAACTTTGAAACCAGAGATGGAAGTCTTAATTCCTCATGAAGAATTTCCCTTTGTAGAAAACTTTTTGATTGATGCCGAAATTTATTGGGCTAGGGCTCCCATGACAATTTTTTTAGGAGAAAAAAAATCTCAAGGGTACCCGTCGAATAGCGATGAAAAACCTTTAAAATCAGGGATATGGAGTGATTTAGACTTATCTGGTAAAGAATTTCATTTTGAAGCCTTAGCTCTGTTTGCAAATCAGAAAAAAATATTAACCATCGAACTTTTGAGCGATGCTTACCTAGAAAAACAAAATCTGATTCAACAAGCTAGAGAGAACAAGCTCAATTATCAACATATTCTTAAAGAAAACCAAAAAAAAGAAGTTTTAATTCACTGTATCATACATGATATAGCCGGACAATTAAGCGGTATTAACTGTTGTTTAGCTTTGCTAGAATTAGAAAATTTAACTGAAAAAGGTAAAGAACGTTTAGAAATCGGTAGAAAACAAACTATCAAACAAGAAATGCTGATTCGAGAAATTTTGAACGCATTTTCTACTGAAGTTGAATCTTTAGAAAGCTTTACAGATGCTCTTGAGACAGCACCAGATGCTTTAGCATGTGCCCGTGATGTTGTTGAATTGCTATCGCCAACTTTTGTGTTGAACCAAATGCATTTACAACTCTGTGAAGATATAGACACTACTGTAGATTGGCGAGTAATTGGCGATAAATCGCGTTTAGATCGGATTTTAACAAACTTAATCGAAAATGCTTATCGTCATAGTATAACTGAGTCTACAGTTACTGTAAACTTACAACAGCAAGGAGAGTATATTCTTTTCAGTATAGAAGATGAAGGAAGCGGTGTACCAGAAGAAATCGCCGATAGTTTATTTCAAAAGTTTACTCAAGGAAATAATAAATCGGGTAAATCTGGACTTGGACTTTATTTTTGTAAAATAACAGTTGAGCGTTGGGGAGGAGAAATCGGTTTTACACCTCGCGAAAGTAAAGGTTCTCGGTTTTGGTTTCGTTTGTTGAAAGCAACCCCATAAGAGGAAATTAGAAATTAACCATTTTTAAATCACTATAGTATATAAACTATTACCGCTTCGAGGAAGTAAGAAGTAAGAAGTAATAAGTAATAAGTTTGATTTTCTAGGCTTTTGGACCATTTTTAATGGTTGCCTTATTTACGCCGACTTATACTAGTTTTTTTCTGTTTAAGATTACTATATTTATGGTATTGATTTTGTTAACTGTAAATGCGAAAAAGACGTAGCTACGCCCGCGCCTGACGGCGAATGCTACGTCAAAACAATTATTGATTAACTTTTAGCAATCGTTTATATTAATATCCAACAAAGTGGAATATATCGCGAACTACACTGTATCCAGCTAAATCCCAAAGTAGATAGGCAAGGAAACCAATCATTGCTAAACGTCCATTCCACAGTTCAGCTTGGGGATTAAAACCAAAAAGAAAAGCATTACGATCTTTACCGTTATATGCTGGTGCTACTGGTGGTAAATCTGTTTTTGTTGGAGTTTCCATATTATTATTGCGGTTGAATTTGTTTCTTGGTTCTAATTTAACGATTGACAAAAAAAAATGTTTCTGTCTCAAGATATAAACTCTTAACAATTATTTACAGAGATAAATCTTCCTAAAGATATTGACTTTTGACTTCCGTGCAGTGCAGCGATCAACTTAGCGCTTTTTTAATCTACAAGCTGCAAACAATCAAAAGTACCTCGACGATTTCTAGAAACAAATCAATATCCTGAAAAATTCGTCCCTTGGAATGAAATGATCGATTACTATAGCGGATTTCTTGTATCCCCATCGTCAAGGATGCCCGTCAACGCCTCATTATTAGCATCCAAGCTGCACCAATCAATAAACCTACACCCTGAGCTAAAAAACCAGCACCAATTGGATTGACACCACCAGGAATATTTAAATTACCAATACCGTAAAATAACTGTTGCACAAACCACCAAAACAAATAGAAAAAAGCAGGTAGTTCAATAGGGATATATAAAATTACCAACGGTAAAATCGAGTCAATTTTAACTTTGGGAAACTTATAAATGTATGCCCCTAAAACAGATGCGATCGCACCATTTGCACCAATCAAAGGTACCGTCAAACTCGAATCCGCGAAAAATTGGGCTATGCCAGTCAAAAAGCCGCAAAATAGATAAAATAAGAAAAAACGTCCGCTACCAAGAATTTTCTCTAAAGTATTGCCAAAAACCCACAAAAATATCAAATTTCCCAGAATTTGGCTATAACTACCATGAAGAAACATTGCTGAAAAAATTGACAAACAACGCCAAAAAACAATTAACCAAGCTGCCGGATTTCCAGTGATCGCATTACTAAAAGCCGTACTAACTTGTTCGGGAATCAAACCCCAATTATTGACAACAGTTGCTAATTCACCACTAATTTCTAATTTTATTTCCCATAAAAAAAAAGCAATATTTATACCAATCAAAAACCAAACTGAAGCAGGCTTTTTATTAGTCAAAAGAAAAATTTTATCACCAATAGGTATCATAAGTTAATTGTTAGAAATAAGGAGGTGTAGAGAGGTAGCAATGCTACGTCTGTAGGGAAGTTAGAAGTTAAGGAGAAGTTGATGGGGAAGGGAACAAGGAAAAGAGAGAACAATTCAGTAATAATAACCAACAATTAACCATTAACAACTAACTACTAATTCCTGATGTTGATATGGCAAGATTGAAATCAGAACATACCGCAATAAACAAGGTAAGCCAGATGTTGGGAAATACACTTGTTGGAAGATACCAAATAATTAGTAATTTGGGAGGTGGAGGATTTGGTGAAACCTTTGTAGCTTACGATACGCATTTACCAGATTCTCCTAAATGTGTTGTCAAAAAACTGAAGCCGCAAGCAAAAGATCCTCTGACACTACAAACAGCAAGACGTTTATTTGATACGGAAGCTAAGGTTTTGTATAAATTAGGGAAACACGAACGTATTCCCCAACTTTTAGCTTATTTTGAAGAAAATCAAGAATTTTATCTGGTACAAGAATATATTTATGGTCATGATTTAAACGAAGAAATAAAACCAGGAAAACCTATCAGTCAAGACCAAGTTATTTCCCTTTTACAAGAGATACTAGAAATCCTGGAATTTGTCCATCAGCAAAAGGTAATTCATCGCGATATTAATCCGCGAAATATTCTCAGAGATGATAACAATGACAAGTTGGTTTTAATTGATTTTGGTGCGGTAAAACAAATCACGACTCAAGTAGTTTCTTCCGTGAATCAAACTCAATTTACCGTCGCTATTGGTACTCCTGGATACATTCCTGGAGAGCAAGCACAAGGGGAGCCAAGATTCAGTAGCGATATTTATGCTTTGGGGGTAATGAGTATTAGCGCACTCACGGGGTTGTCTCCTGAAGAGTTGGAAAAGGATGATGATACTAATGAATTTATCTGGCAAAAACACGCTGAAGTTAGCCCCGAGTTTGCCGAAATTTTAGATAAGATGGTGCGTTATGATTTTCGAGTGCGTTATGCTTCGGCGACTCAAGCTTTAGAGGCGTTGAAAAATCTCTATTCCCCATCTTCTGGCACTATGGTATTGGGAATTACCCCTTATTCCCCGACTCCAAAGCCTCAGAAAAAGATAAAAGTTAAGAAATTATTTATTAAAGCTTTTATGGCGATGTTGTTAACCGGGGCTGGGGGAACTGCATCTATATTTATTATTAACAGTATTAATTATGCTAATGCTGGCGATTTATATAAAAAAGCTAATACATTTTATGAATTACAACGTTATGAAGAAGCGTTATCAAACTATCAACAAGCGATAGAAATTAAGCCAGAATATGCTCCGGCATGGAATGGACAAGCTAAAGTATTGTATGAGTTGAATTCGTATCAAAAAGCACTATCAGCATACGATACAGCAATTCAGATTGAACCAGGTTATCAAGATTCTTGGAGTGGTAGAGGTTTTGTATTAAATAAATTGCAACGATATCAAGAAGCGATTGCCTCCTTTGATAAAGCTTTGAAATTAGAATCGGCATCTCCTAGAGTTTGGAATGCGAGAGGAGAAGCTTTAAGTAATTTGAAGAGATATGATGAAGCGATAAAATCTTACGATAAAGCTGTAGAGTTACAACCGGAGTATCATCAAGCTTGGTATAATAAGGCTTGGGCGTTATATAGTTTAAAACGCTATCAAGATGCGCTTTCTACTTATGGGAAAGTTATTGAGTTGAAGCCAAGTAATGAAAAAGCTTGGTACAATAGCGGCAATGCTTTGGTGAAATTGAATCGCGATCGCGATGCTTTTAAAGCTTATTCTAGGGCAGTACAATATAAACCGAATTTTTACCAAGCTTGGTTATCGAGAGGTAATGTATCGATAACTTTGCGGCGTTATTCGGAAGCGATTGAATCTTTTAAGGAAGTATTGAAATATCAACCGAAGAATTTTGATGCATTGTATTCTCAAGGTTGGGCATTGCATAAAATTCAGCGTTATGAAGAAGCAGTTGCATCTTACGATAAAGCTATTGCAATAAGGCGAAATGATTATAGGGTATGGTACAGTCGCGGCAATTCGCTTTATAATTTACAAAAATATACTGATGCAATATCAGCTTACAATCGCGCCATTCGCTATAAAAAAGATCATTCCGAAAGTTGGTATTCTAAAGGTAATGCTTTAGTGAGTTTAGGAAAAGATAAAGAAGCATTAATAGCTTACGATACGGCAATTAAATATAAACCGGATTATCGCGAAGCAATTAGAGCTAGGAAGAAAGTACAAGAAATATTAGAAAATACAGAGAAGGAGAAAAATAAAGATAAAAATAAAATTTCTCGGATTTGGAACTTTTTGAGAAGATAATTCAATCAAAAACCCCACCCTATCCTATCATACACCCCTCTCCCTTACTAAGGAGAGGGGAAAGGGGTGAGGTTGAGGTTTCGAGTATTTTTAATCTCCTGACATTATGCAACGGTTACTATCCTTACTGAATATTTACTTCCTGTAAATAGGTTCCCATTTGGAAATCTTTGATTGAAGTCTTGGTTGTACTGTGAATAAATGAATCAGTATTTTGTATCGCAGATTTGATTTCTGATGCCGCAGCTTTATCTAATTTAGCTATAAGACGCTTTTTACCATTATATTCGACTAATTTAACTTGAGCTTTAGCGTAAGTGGGTGTACCTTTGGGAATCTTTTGGAGATATTGAATTGCAACATCAAACTTACCTAATTCTGCTTGGTTATAAGCTTGTTGCAAAAGATAATTTGCACGAATAACTTGCTTATGCTCGTATTCTGCTAACTTTTGCTGTACTAAATCGCCAGCCGAAGATTCCTTGGGGATTTGGCGGAGGAAATGTAAAGCACCGCTGAAATCTTTTTCTGCAGCTTTTTCATAGGCTTTGGTGAGATATTCATCTTTTTTAGCCTCAATAGAAAGCCGCGCTCGCTTATTTAGTTTATTTGTTTTTGTTTGCCAATAGGAAATATCGGGAACTTCAGCAGTATTAAGAAATACATCTGTGAATCTACCTTGTTTCAAAGCTATTTCAGCAGCTTTATATTTTTGGGCAGCAATTTGCCATTGCTGTTGCCATTCACCAATTGTAGCTTGAACCTCTGGATATACATTACTATGTGAAGGAATCGATTTCGCTAGGGCGATCGCACCTTGTAAATCACCCGATTGATATTCCTTCTTTGCTTCAGATAAAGTTTGATTTTCGGAATGCTCTGGAGAATAATTAATTAAAGAATAAGCACCAAATCCGATAATCATCGAATTAGCAGCTAATCCGACTTTCATTCCTGTCAATAAAGGAGACGAATCCGAATTTTTTTCTGATACCTTGGGAATTTCTAAATATTCATTATTGTTAGGAGATTCAGAGTAAACAGTATATTCTGCATCAATAATTTGAGAAGCTGCCTCTACAGGTACTTGCTTGAGCGCTTGCAATACATCTGTTGTCCCTTGAAAACGCTCTTGGAAATTGTAGCGTACCATTTTACTGATGACAGCAGCAAGATAATCGCTGACTGCGGTATTTCGACTACGCCATAAAACTTCATTATTTGATGGATGTTTTTTTAATTGCAGCGGCGTTAATCCCGTTAAAGCCTGAATAGCAATCATCCCCAAAGCATAAATATCGCTATTTATTTGTGTTTTACCAATAAATTGTTCTGGTGGTATGTAACCTAAAGAAGTAACAGGAATTGTATAAATAGGTAATACTTCGTCTTTCCCAAAATCAACTGGTTGAATTGAGCCAAAATCAATTAATACTAATTTGCCATCTCTGACACGTCTAATTAAATTTTCTGGCTTAATATCGCAGTGTATTACACCTTGAGAATGAACGAATTGCAGAATACTTAAGACATCTTTTAAAAAGTCAACAACCGCCTTTTCACTCCAAAAAGATTCTGGATTGTCATTATTTACAGGTAATTCCGCACTTAGGGAATGCCCTTCAACAAATTCTTGTACCAAATAAAAACGTTCGTTTTCTTCAAAACAAGAAATTAACTCAGGAATTTGTTTGTGGTGCCCCAAACGCTTGAGAGTACGAGTTTCCGTAAGGAAACGTAACCTCAAATCTTGTAAGAAACTTGGTTGTAAACTTGTAACCTTTAGTTGTTTTACAACACACTTGGGGTTGTTTGGATGTTCGATATCCACAGATATATATGTTTGTCCAAATACACCTGCACCTAGCGTTTGGACAATTTGGTAACGCTCTTGCAGTACCTTTCCAATCATGTAGTTGGTCATGGGCTGGTTACTTAGTCACTCCTTATTTAGGTTTTCGGACGATGCCTACATTTTCCGGAAATCCTTACTAATAAATAGTTTGAGGACATTTTTTGCTTGGCAGTGGATACCGAAGGTACTGATTTATACGTATTGATTTATATTTTTCTCTACCCAAAACCCTTATCAGGCACTGAGTACAAAAAATTTAAACCGTTTCTGAGTATATGCATTATTTATTACTAGTGTCCTGTATCCGTGGGAGTATTTTTTTGAAGTAAGTATTTTGACGCGGTAGAGGGGGAGAGGAGCCACTCCTGCGGCACGGTTCCCGAGCCACTGCTGCACCAAATTCCCTGGATGTGCAAGTGGCGTTCCGTTGTAGCGACTGCCGCCGCGTTGTAGCAACTGGCGTTCCGTTGTAGGAAGTGGCGTGGGGAAGAGGGGGAGATGGGGGGATGGGGAGAAAATGCTATATATATCGAATCTTCGTACTGCAAAGGCTTGTTCAACAGTTTTTTGGACTTTATAAGTTTCTATTAAAATACAAGCTAAAATAAACGAAGTTTAGCTAAGTTTAAAAATGCGAATTACCAATATCCATGAAGCTAAGACTAATCTTTCTAAACTAATCGAAGCTGTTTTAGGAGGAGAAGACGTAATTATTGCTAAAGCAGGAAAACCTCCAATTAGAATGATTGCCGGCTCGAGAAAACTTTGAACCTAGAATTCCTGGGGGATGGTTCGTTAAAGTTACAATATCAGATGATTTTGATGACGAGTTACCTCCCGCAAATCCTTGCTGGTTTTACTGGGGAGGAATCATAATCTATAACGCACCATACTATCTCATGACTCAAACATTAAATAAAACAATAACATTTGAAGAGTTTATCGAATGGAAGCCAGAAAATAAATTATATGAACTGCACAACGGGATAATTGTTGAAGTGGCACAACCAATTGGTAAACATGAAAATGTTGTCGGATTTTTAACTGAAAAAATCTTAGTTGAGTATGTTCGCTTAAAATTACCTTATTTCATTGCTTCAAAAGTACTAGTAAAACCTGATGATAAGCAATCTGCTTATTTACCCGATGTGTTGCTACTAAATAAGCAAAATTTAAAGAATGAGCCATTGTACGAGAAGGAGTCTACTGTTTCTCAAAGTAAATCAATACCTTTAGTTGTAGAAGTTGTAAGTACTAACTGGAGTGATGATTATGCTTTAAAATTTGATGAATACGAAACTATAGGTATACCAGAATATTTGATTGTTGATTATTTAGGCTTAGGTGGTAGACAATTTATTGGTAATCCCAAACAACCTGCTATTACTGTCTGTCAATTGGAGGATGGTGAGTACAAAACTACTTTATATAAAGATGATGAGGTAGTTAAATTAAAATCATTCCCAGATTTAAAATTGACTGCTGAAGAGATTTTTCAATCTGCTTATATCGAAAATTAAGTAAATCATTCCTCCCAATCCCCTATTCCCTTTCCTCTTCAACCACTTCCTTCCTATCAGTCAACGGCTTGACAACTTTCGCTATTGCTTCGGAAATAAAAGCCTTCACAAATTCATCCCGACTATTTAATTTAAATTGCTGTTTTACAACTTCCGTCATTCCCCCATCACCCCAATCTTGATTGTGACGGAAATATTCAATAAAGCTTTTACCCGCAATTCTGGTTAAATAAGCCGCCGTTACACCTTGAATTGCTTTACCAAGCACAAGGGTAGCAACATTTAACTGTAGCGCTGTCGAAACTAACTGTACGGCACCTTTGACTATTCCCAAACTTGCTAAAGTCTTCGCCAAGGAAAGCGCTAATTCTCTTCCCCTTTCCATATTCAACTCACAACCATAAATTCGCCCAATTTCTACCACCATTTGAGCATTCACAGCAGCAGTTGCCAGCAAATCTACCATCGGTAAAGGAGTTACCGAAACAACTCCCGCACCAATCCACTGAAAACGGTCTACAATTTTATTAGCTTGACGACGACGTTGAGCATCGATGAGCTTTCGCGCTTCTTCTCCCAAACGAATCGATTGCAGCAGAATATTATCCGCCACTAAATCTTCACCTTCCGCTCGTAAAATTGATGCCATGCGCCGTAATAACGGTACAATTTCCGGCTCCGAACGGAAAATATCGCCATTCTCTAATTCTACCTCTTGGGGATTAGCAGCGATCGCCACGACATCGTTTGTAGCAATAAAGCCCCGCACTCGCTGACGGAGTTTCGCTAAAATGGCTTGGGTATCTTCTTCAGCATACAAATCGGTTTTATTCAACACCAGCAGGGAACGTTTTCCTATTTCTGCTAATGCTTTTAAAGGTTGATATTCTGAGCGTCGTAAATCGTTATCTACTACAAACAATAATAAATCGGCAGATGTAGCTAATTCCCGCGCCAACTGTTCCCTTTCGGTACCCGCAACCCCCGCTTCTAAAATCCCTGGCGTATCAGTAATTAAAATTCTGCGCTCCATACCCTTGAGACGCAAACAATAAGTTTCTCCTGCGGTAGTAGTTCCCATGGGCGCATCAACCTTACCCACCATTCTTCCCATAACCGCATTCACCAAAGAAGTTTTTCCAGCACTTCCCGTACCGAATACCACAACTTGAATCTCACCGCGTGATAAATTTGCTTCAATCTCGCGGGATTTACTGAGTAAAGATTGGCGGGAAACTTCATCTTGAATTTGGGAAACCTGTTTACGCACGGCTTCCAAAGTTGAAGAAGCAGTCTCAGTTTTCTTTTCAGGAAGCTTAATAGTAGGGCGGTTGCCATTGCTACGTCGCTTCTCGCCAGATCGTATTTTTAAAACATAATAAACAAAAGCCGCAATCAACGCCGCAATTAAAATAACCAGCAGAAACAGCAGTAAATTACCCAACAACGGAGAATAAGACAATTGCCAGTAAAGGCGAGATAAAGAGTCTATCAGCCACAGACACAGAGCCAAAATAACGATTAAACCGACAATTAGTGTAACCGAGCGCGATAAAGAAGGCATGGGGGAGAGGGGGAGAGGGGGAAGAGGGGGAGAGGGGGGAGATGGGGAGAGGGGGGGAGAATAAATGATTTACTGTTGACTCCTAACTCCTAACTCATAACTCATAACTACTAACTCCTTACTCCTCACTCCGTAAGCTATGCTCAATGCCCAATTCCCGTTTTTAAAGATTATTTTTTTCTAATATATACACTAAGGTGCTTGTTGAGCGTGTCAAAATTTGTGATTGAAAGAACATTTATAACTCGGAGATATCAAGCTATGGGATTATTTGACCAAGTTCTGAGTGCGGTTAACAACCCTAACACCCAAGGTAGTATGGACCAAATTGGTGGTATTCTCAATACCGTGCAGCAATTAAGCGGTAATGCGGGTACGGATTCCTCTACAATGCAATCCGCGATGGGGGTTGTTGGAAATTTTGTCCGCTCCTCTTTACAGGAAAAGCGAAACTCAGAGGGTGAAGAACAAGCTCAATCTATCGTAGACCAATTTAGCGGTACCTCTCCCAATTCTCAAGCTGTAAATACTCTTTTTTCAGGTGTTATGCAGCAACAGGTAGTCCAGGCGATCGCTCAACGCACTGGCTTGGATGTTGGTATGGCTCAACAGATGTTACCAATGTTGGTTCCTTTAGTACTACAATTTTTACAATCGGGTACTAATTCACAAAACCCTCAATTTGGCGGAAATTCGGTCCTTAATAGTTTCCTCGACGCTGACGGGGATGGCGATGTAGATATTTCCGACGCGATGGGAATGGCTAGCCGTTTTCTGGGAAGATAGATTTAATTATCAATTATCAGTTACGCCTAATGTAAATTAAATGATGGCGAATGAAGCATTAAAAGTAAGGACATCAATACCTTTACGACAACGCAGCAATAAATCTGTGCCTGTGTGAAGCCATCGGGAGCGGCAATATGGAGAGATAAACCTTTAGCAGTCTTGTTAAGCAAGCGCTCCGGATTTCGTCAGGTATTTTGGATTTCGTGAAACACTCCCTCAATTCGTTGTCGTACCCGACTAATAAAACGTTTGAGGGTTGATTAACAGATTAGAGATGCTGTTTGTATTTTAAGGAAAAAGATAGGTTATACCACCCAGCTAAATACAGTGTGTTACATCAATTTGGAATACACTGTATTCCAAATTGATAGAAATGGTTCGTTGCTGTGGGCTGGGTTTTGAGTCAGAACTTGTGCGCGTGCAGCACCTCCATCACGTCACAGAGATAGGCGATGCCCGAATAATCGTCGAAAAACTGCGCTGCAACCTCATCCGAAATCTTCACAGCCATATCCCGATTTGGGGTGAGCACCTCGAACTTTATATTCGAGAATTCGTCGGAGGAAACGCTAGGTCGTCCCGACGAGGGTACGTTGCGACTGCCTTTACCGCCAGCGGGCACCACCGTATAACCGGTAGCCCCGGCTTCGTCGATGATATTGGCGATCTTTTTCATCAACAACTTTTCCGTTACGATGACGAGCTTGGTGGCTTGCTGGGTCATGTTGGTTACCTCCTTACGTGTGTATTAATTAAACTAGATAGAAACTCAGGAAAACGGCAGCACTGCGGGCTATCACAACCCGTCTGGGGTCAGCTGCCCATCAGCGCCTGGGCGAGCCCGATGAAGAGCGGTATTCCCAAGGCAAGCGCAACCGGGGTGCCGACGGCTGTGGACGAGCCTATGTAGGCTGAGGGATTGGCCGACGGGATACCGGCTCGTAAAGTGGGCGGCCCTGAGATGTCTGAACTGGAGGCGGCGATGACGGCCAGGATTACAACACCGCCAAGACTGAATCCCGTGATGTAGTGGGCAATCATGCCGAAACCGAAGGCAATGAACCCATGCAGTAGAGGCGCTACAAAGGCATATAGGGCGTACCACTGACCAACCTTGCGCAGTTCGCCAAGCCTTGCCGTGGCTTCCATACCCATTACCAGCATCAGTATCGAAAGCAAGCCGCGGAAGAGGGGATTGAAGAAACTCTCATAGACACTTTCCGGCTTGGTTAGGATACCTAGAGCGAGGCCGAGCAGTAGTGCCGATAGGGCAGAACCCTGGAGGCTTTCCTGGACGATGGGCCATATCTTAACCCGCTTGCTTGCGGTATCGCGCTTGGGATATCCGCTTGCGGTAATGCCCTGACCGCTAGGATACCCGCCTGTGGTAAAGCGCTGCTCGCTGGGATACCCGCTTGCGGTAACACTCTGCCCGCTGGGATACCCGGCTGGGGTAATGCTCTGCCCGCCGGTGAGATACTTCTGCTCGCTCAGAGCCCCGTCTGCGGTACCGCGCTGCTTTCTGAGATAAACGCTGGCCAAGACGATCGCACTCACGAGGGCTGGGATGTCCATGAAGGGATAGAGTGCGGCAGCCCAGGGCTCGTATTCCAGAGCTTCCGATTCCATTATTGTCAGGGCAGCGGCGAGGGTAGAGCCACTCACTGCACCGAACAAGCCGGCGGTAGCAATGGCATCCACGGTTTTGACCTTCGGCAGCTTGGCCAAGGTGTAGCGCCCGATGAACACGATCAGCATTCCCGTTACTACAGCGAACACTGCAGGCAACAGCATCTCCACCAGATTGGCATTGCGGATTGCAATGCCGCCGCTCAGACCGACTTTTATGAGCAGCATGAAGACGATGAACTTATAAATCGGATCTGGAACTTGTAGTCGGCTATTGACGGCGGCAACAACCATACCACCAATCAGAAATCCGAGTGTCGGGGACTGCAACTTCCCTAGGAAGAGCGTCAAGAAATCGGACAAAAAATCCATGTTGTAATTCTCCTTAATTAGATATTAGGGGTCAGGACGGCAGCGTGACCTCGAAGAACCGCTTTATTGTCATCACAGCCAAAACTTGCTTTATGCTTACTGCACCAATTACTGTGATGGGTATCAATGAAAATTTTTTCTCCTAAAAAAATTCTCATGGGAACCCTTGACTTTCGCTCTTATATAAAACGGTATATAAAAACATTTGACTTACTGCTACAAACAGCAAGCAACTATCAGCAAATATCAATGTAGTTTGCTTTGGAAAAAACTTATAGCACAAATAAAGATTTACGATGCAATGAACGTAACTCTGTTTGCGGGTTTGTTTTTTTACATTCTTAACTGGTGTTAAAACCAGAATACAACGTTTAGCATAAAAAATATATACCCTAAATCGGTAATTATTAAATAAATATTATATTAGGTATATAAGTAAAACTTTATGGTTACAAAAAAATGATAGTTTTACTGAATTAATAATCAATAAAATACAATCATAATAATTGATGTGAATCTATTATTGAGTTTTTTTCTATGTATGAACCTATCCCAATAATAAGATTCTTTGAATCCAGATATGAATAGTAGCAATATCGATAGGTACATCAAAATATACTTTTTTATGTTCCCAGCGAACAACTACACAACAGTATTTACGCTGAAGCTAAATAAAAAACGTTATTTATGATACCTAAAAACAGAAATTTTAATTGGTCTGCCTCTATTTTTCTTAGTTTTTCACAACGGTGACAAAGATTTTATCCCCGTACTACTGGCAAGAAGCAATAGCTCGTCGTATAGGTAATCCTTTGTAGAGGCTGCATCGTAATAATCAATACAAACAGGAGCGGAGTAAGGAGTAAATTTTGATTCAGAGTTGTTAGCATGGGCTTGTACAACTGCAAAGTATCTATTTGATGTTCCCACATTTATGATTTCAAGAGAATTTTTTTGGGGAAATGACCGAATTATTTTGTTACGCGATCGTCTGAAAACAATAAATTCAGTCAATATCAAATTAACTGCCCCAAGGGCATGGGAAGAGCGTAAGGCTCCTTAGTGCAACCAATCGTAATTCCTTATTACCCATTACTCCTAACTCTTAACTCCTAACTCCTAACTCTTAACTCCTAACTCCTAACTAAATTGCAGTAAAGTGACTCGAATTAAGAGAAGTAGTATCAAATCCTTCTAAGGTTGCTAAGAGTGTATCTCCAACTAAAATATTGTTACCAGCAAAAGATAAATCGCGGAATAGAAGATTGTTTAAGGTAGTAATTCTGTCACCTTCTGCTGTATTAAAATCGGTAATTATATCTTTTGTAGAACTATTCCCATCAAGGTAGAAGATATCGGCTCCCGTACCACCAGTCAAGGTATCTGCACCTGCACCACCATTGAGAAAATCGTTTCCTTCGCCACCTACGAGAATATCTGTTCCTTCCCCTCCTAAAAGGCCATCATTGCCAATACCGCCGTATAATTGATTTTCACCCTTATCCCCGTCGAGGAAATCATTACCCTCGCCGCCGACAATAATATCTTTTCCCTCACCCCCAAATAAATTATCGTTACCAGCGTCGCCGAAAAGTTCATCGTCTCCAGCCAAACCTTGGAGAATATCGTCTCCAGCAAAACCTTTGAGAGTATCGTTACCCTCAAATCCACGAAAAATATCGTTGTTATCGGTGCCTTCTAAGTTATCATCGCCACTTGTACCATCGATATTATTGGGAACCTTTACGGAGACTAAACCAACATCGATATCGCCTTGATTATCGCTGACGGTGTATTCAAAGCTGGCGTTACCGCTAAAGTCTTGGTTGGGGGTAAAGATTATTGTGTCGTCGCTCTCCTTATCTGGTGTACCGTTATCATTGAGAGTTACAGTACCATTTCGAGCATTGTTAACGGCAGTAATAGTTAAAGATTTACTGTCTGAGTCGGTATCGTTAAAGAGTAAATTGAAGACGGGAATGGTTACAGTCTTGTTTTGAGAAATTTTAATAGTATCATCAGTAGCGATAGGAGGATTATTAGTTGCTTTGGCGGTTTCAATTATCAACGTTGGCATACTTACAGAGCTTGGATCCACCGCTACACCTCCAAATTCCAAGGCTCGTAAACCGATTCCTGCAAAAGATTCATCGTTGTTAACTAAGTCTTGCACAAAATTGGTAACATCAAAAGAAAGCTGCTGTCCGACAGATGCCTCAGAAGTATCTTCGGTATCCAAAAGTATTCCTTCTTCAAAATCCGAAGCATCAGCAACTCCGTTACCGGCATATCCAAATGCGCCAATACTATCGGGATTCTCGCCGGGAGCAACTCCTACCCCGCTGACTTGTAAACTAGTAATTTTCACGTCGAATCTGGCACCAGTAATAGTTTGTCCCTCCAGAATAGAAAATTCACTGATATCAAATTCTGCAAATTCCCCTACTTCACCAGTATTACCAAGTATTATGGTGAAAAAATTACCAGGAAACACGATATCCCCGGTTCCATCAAATTCGCCGTCAAACCCACCATCTATCACTTCAAAGGTTGTTTCCGGTTCAAATGAAAATGTATTTACCATAAAACCCCCCATAAATAAAAGCAAGTCTCTATTAAGCAGTTATTTATTGCATTCAACTGCATGTTTCTCTAGTAGTATGAGCAAGGGAGGTTTTTTTGTAAAGAATCCCCAGGCAGACGATTTGACAAAATAAGCTGATATGAGATAATAATTCAATGGTTAAGCTTTGCACCTACAAACTACTTATGGGCTTGCCGCAGCATACTAATAAAAAGAAAGAAAGTCCTATGATGCAAACATCATAGGACTTTTTAAATATTCATTTGTTGCAAGCTTAAAACGTTTCTTAAGAATAAATCTCCAAGCAAGTATGAAACACTTCGATAAATTTTTAACAATAATTATTGCGATCGCCTACACCGCTATCCAAGAAACTTGTTTCCGCACAACATTGCTTGCTGTAATGGTTCTCCTTGGGTTAGCATTGATTTTTCAATTTATTTAGCAATTAATGAAAATCGTCAAAAAAATCTTAAACTACCCCTTAACCCTTTCAATGTCTCTAGATGATTTGTTCGGAACACCTTGGGGGACATTAATTGTAACTTGCATTATTTGGGGCTTGGCTGGCTTTTGCTTTGTTCAAATATTTCAATAAGCCTTTAAGAATAAAATATGCGAATACGAATAGATGTATGGGTTTCACTAAAACCTAAATTACAAAAAGAAATAGAGCAAACTGGATTAACAGCTAGTCAAATTGTAAATACAGTATTAGCTGATTATTTTAAGGAATTATCAAAAAATAAATTTAAGTAGTTCGCTTTTGACCGGGCTGTAATTGCCCAAGAAACCCACCAATTCCAACTTTAGCTATATCTCCAAAAATATGACGAAATTCGTCATCAAGAACAGCGAGTACAAATGTTCCGGCAAATAATCCAACTATTATAATTGATTTAACAGTGATACTTTTCATTGTTTTTTATTAAAATTAGCTTTGATTTCTAAGATGTCTTTTTCTATTGCATCAAATCGGTGATCAAGCTCCCGGAAAATAGTATTTAAACTTTGTTCTATTTGTTCATAGTTACGTTTTATATGAGCAAAATCGCGCTCTAATCCGTATTTCCGTTTTTCTGCTTTGGCGTACCACAAAGCTACTCCAGCAAGAGATGTAGCCGTAGCTAACAATAAGCTGCCAATAGCAATATAATCTGTTGCACTTTCAATTTTCATCTAACTGTTGTTTGTAATAGCCTAATTGCTTAGGCTAATTACGAAATTATTTAGCAGAGAATTCTGTTATGTATAAATAGGTTTCTTCTTGAGCAATAGCGTAAATTGCACCTTTATATATGCCTGCTGAAGATGCTACTTCATTGTGATAATAGTTTGGTGGCATTCTTAAAAGCACTTCTTCTGGTTTACTTGTTTCATCAAATCCAGTTGTTAGCATAACAGGTTGACCAGTAGAATTAATTCTTAGTTCCGTCCTACTATCATTTTCATTTAGAATTTTAGTAGGTTTATTCTTTACTAACTTCTGTTCGTAACTTTTGGGCGTAGTAGAGCCACTAAATAATAAGGGAACTAAACTCATTACTGTTACCTCTCCGAATCTTGTTATTAAATAATTGTTTAAATTGTCTTGAGGATTTTCACTTTGAAAAACCTCTACATCAATAATCCAGCTAGATTTAGATGCATCCAAAGGTTTAAAACATAATGAATGCTGACTTAAACCTATTGGGAAATAAAATGCAAATATTTCGCTTTCTTCTCTGTAACTGAATAATTTTGGATTAAAGACATTTATTTGCGTGTCTTCAAATCCTTGTGCAATAACACCACGAACAGGAGAATAATCATCCCCATTTAGCTGATGTTTAACTCGAAAAATCTCACCTTCAAAAGATTTGGTAAATTGCCATATATTAATCAATTCAAATTGTCCAAGCGAAATCCAAGGCATTGTTAATTAACGTCCGTAAGCGTTTAAATCATCAATCTTGGATTCTATGCGTTGTAGCTCTTGTTGGCGAATTTCAAGCAACAAATTATCAGTTACATTGCTTGCAGAAGCAATATATTTCCAAATTTTTAGCGAAACATCTTCAAACCAAGTAGGCACGTTAAGCGAAACACGATAATCAAGAGTATGCTCTGGAAACATCAACAAATTAACTTGATTTAACCAAAGTTTACGTTTTTCAATTACTTGGCTAGTCGTTCCAAGTGCATTACTGATAGAAGTATTTAACTGACTCAAGTATCCTGCCCAATTCCAAGTATCTTTAGCGTTAGAACAAGTTATCTGAATAGCTAATATTCGCTGTTCTATATTAATTTCAGGCTTTATATTTGGTATTGGAGCATATCGCGTACTAGTTACTTTTGTAGCAACAATAGTTTTGTTAAAAATTTGAACCCAATTTTCGGACTTATTTAACTCCAATTTCATTTAATTGTTACCGAGTAAGAAGCTCTACATGAGTTTCAACTTTGCCAACAAAGCTAAAAGGCTCAATCCCGCAATGATCAAGCATGTCAAAATACGTTCCAGTATCCAGGCGACCTCTTAACCAGTCGCTTGACGCTTGATTAAGCATAAACATATTCTCCCACTCAGTTTCAGTTGATTGGCTTGAGTCAATTTCAATTATTAAAAAATCTCTACAATGCTCAGGAACCCACAGCATCAATCACCTTCTGGAGAAAATCCAATAGAACTACCAACAGCTTGTACAAAAGTTGTGTACACGCTGTTCGATTTAATTTCTTTAATAGCGTCAGAATAATTATCGGTATTATCTTTTTTCCCAAACGGACTACTTGCGCTATTACTTCTATGCCTTTTGTAAGGTATTCCAGTAATTCTACTTTCAGAATCAGTTGTTGCCACTTGCGTCCTTACGGTCCCGGAAATTTTTGCAAATTGAAATCGCGGAACACTTAAACTAAACGTATCGCCAGTACCCGGCAAAACTTTTTTAACTCGATCCGCAATTAAACCTCGAATAGTTCCAGCGACAGTATCGCCAGCACCTTGTTGTGTATCAGCAATAATTCGAGTAGAAAGATATACTTTGTCGTTAGTTCCATTAAAAGGAAGAATGTACCCATTAACTCGCTCAACGACGACTCTATCAGATACAGGTTTGGCTACAGCCTTGTAAGCTGCTTGTTTTTGCGCTCGTGTCTTTTTTAACCAAGTTTGGTATGAATTGTAGGCTTCATTGAGTTCTGGTCCACGATGAATATCACTGTAACGTCCCATTTTTATTATTTGATTAAATTAAATTGCTTTAAACTTATCATACACAAGGTTTTCAGCTTATATCATTTCAACGACAAGTTAACTTCTCGAACAAATAACTTTAAATAAAAAAACAAGTAACAACCGTTACACTTTTTCAATAACGCTTTGCAATCGACCTCCAACCGAAACAAGATTTACAGGTTTGATGCGACCATGAATCAAAAGCTGTGCATAGTTAAACTTTAAATTAGCTCGCGGTCTTTTTCGCCATTTTTTGACAGTTGAGCCGTAGACACGATGAGTACCAGGATTTACTGGATAAGTTCGGTCATGTTCTATAAATTGAAAGTTGTCTTTATTAAAAGTATGATTTAGAATCTTAAGTACTTGTTTAACTATACGTTCTCCTTCAGTTTTAGATTTAACTAACAGTCTTAAATCATAACCCTTTTCAATATCCAGATAAGTACTTTTAAACCAACCTTTCTCCCAAGTAAAAATTGGTTGAGCAAATTCATTTTTAATATCACGAGCAAGCTTTTCTGCTTTAGCTCTGCTAATAGTTTCACTTGATTCATCAACAAGCCTAAAAGTAATTTCACCGTTGACTCTTGATGTTCCGTCACCATGAACGTCTTTGTCATAAGGTTCTCGGAAATATAATCTTATTTGTGGTTTAAATTTAATTTCCCGTTGCAATTCTTGTACTGGAATTCCATACACAGGTGTTTGAATTGCTTGTGCTCGACCTACAGTAATTTCAAAGAGCCACATTCTCATTAAAACCATTGTAGCTGTGTCATTATCTTTAATTAAACAAGCGTGTTTTAATTTAGATTTAGTTGTAGAAAGGTCATTGTTTGGTGTTTTATTAAAATATTGGTAAATAGCTTTGTTGTGGTCTAATCTTATTATATTTTGCAAATGTTCCCATTCACTAAAATTTGTAGGTAAAGTCATAATTTATATGCTAGAAAAGAATTGTAAAATTTAAAAAAATCATGGTTGCTCAATTTCCAGAACCAGCTCCGACAACTTCAGAAATTCCTAGAAGTGTTGATTATTTACACCCTGAAATTAAATTTCATGTTTACGTAAATCATGTAGGAGATCCTTATAAAACTGCCGACATTAGTATTCAAATACATAATGTACGAGTAGAATTGGCTGAGGTTACTTTTCAACGAATTCAAACTTATATAGCTCAAACAATAGCTTCTGATATGAATCCAGGCGTAAACGTATCAGATCAAACTGGCTTTACTTAATCAGCTTCTTTGTCAGAGTCAGTAATAACTTCTAAGCTAGTACTGACTTCTTTGCTATTTTCAAATAAAACTTTTACAGATTGTGCTTCTGATACTTCATTACCTTGTTTTGAAGACTCAGATTGTTTCATAATTTCATCTAATTCCTTTTTTGTTTCAATTATTTGTTTTACGCTTTCTTGAGCCGAAAGAACTTCAGAAGCTACACTATCGACTTGGCTAATAACATTTTCAGCATTCTCTAATGCAGTGAAAAATCGATTTTGAAAATTTGGGGTAGGATTCATCCAAGAGTAAGCTTTTTCAGCAACTACACCCCATTTTTTTAAAGCATTTCCTATTTTTGCATTCCAAGAGCCAATAATTTCTAGAGCGCTAAGCACTGAATGACCAATTGATTGAACAGCGTTTAATATATTTGCTGACGCTTGATAAATTCGATTCCATTTTTTATGTTCAGCTTTTATACTTCCCCATTCTTTTTCTCCCAATACTGTTTTTGCAATATTGTCAAATGTTCCACCTATTATTTTTCCTACGTCTATAGGAGTTCCATCAATATCTTTGACACCAAACACAGCTAAAACATTACTTAATCCACTAGTTAAAGTTTGACCTAAATTAGCGGATAACATGTATCCATTATGAAGTGTTTGGTACCAAGTCAAAACATTTAAAACTCTATCAAGATGCAACCATTTAGCAATTTTATTAAATTTATCTAATAAATTTTTAAGGAAGTTTGATATCCCACCATTTGGAAGTTGAGGTCCTAGTTTAGCGTTAATCACATCAATTTTGGCATTTAAAGATGCAACAGCAGCTAAATCTAGACCGTTTAAAAGTACGTTTAATTTGTCTAAACGAACTGCATTATCAGCAACTTGATTAGAAATTTGACCGCCACAAGTACCACCAGGACATTTATTTTTTGGGGTTGGCGGTGTTTTTGGTTGCGCTTTTCCAGGAATAAGCGGAAACGGAAGCGGAAAAGGTAGTCCTGGTGGCTTGTCTTCTTCATTTACCGATTCTGGTATTGGATCTGGATTTGGCGATGGTTCTGGTGCAGGCGTTGGATTTGACGGTGGATCTGTTGGTGGAGATGGTGGTTGATTTGAATCTGGTGCTGGAGTTGGTGTTGGTGTTGGACTTGGTGTTGGTGTTGGACTTGGTGTTGGTGTTGGAGTTGGTGTTGGTCTCGGGCTTGGTACTGGTGCTGGTGTTGGTGTTGGTTCCGGACTTGGTACTGGTGTTGGTGTTGGTGTTGGTGTTGGTGTTGGACTTGGTACTGGTGCTGGTGTTGGAGTTGGAGTTGGTGTTGGTGCGGGTACTGGTGTTGGAGTTGGAGTTGGTGTTGGTCCCGGACTTGGTACTGGTGCTGGTGTTGGTGTTGGTCCCGGACTTGGTACTGGTGTTGATGTTGGTGTTGGTCCCGGACTTGGTACTGGTGTTGGAGTTGGTGTTGGTGCGGGTGCGGGTGTTGGTATTGGTGCGGGTGCTGGTGTTGGAGTTGGTCCCGGACTTGGTACTGGTGTTGGAGTTGGTGTTGGTGCGGGTGCTGGAGTTGGTGTTGGTGCGGGTGCTGGTGTTGGTATTGGTGCAGGTGCGGGTGTTGGTATTGGTGCAGGTGCTGGTGTTGGAGTTGGTATTGGTGCCGGTAGCGGGGTTGATTCCGGAGTTGAATCTGGTGCGGGTTCCGGAGTTGGTGCAGGTGTTGTATTTGGGTTTGGTTGAGAAGGCGGTTCCGATCGCTCTGGCTTTGAAGGTTCGCTTGGCGTTGGCGTTGATGGCGGATCTGGACTCGGAGGCGATTTTGGATTTGGAGGCGATTTTGGAGTTGGATTTGGCGTTTGTCCTGGTTTTGGTGCAGGTGGATTTGGCGAAAATCTTCTAAATGGTTTAATTTCGTGATCTGGATCTTGATCTGGAGTGCGAGGACGCGGAAGATTTGGAGGCGTATCTGGTGTTGGTGTTGACGGCGGAGATTCAGGACTAGGTGCAAAATTTGCAGGTTCTTTGTATCCATTAGCCCATATTTTTTCTAGTTTGACATCATGTACTTTTAAGAAAGTAGTGCCAGCTGGAGGATCTGCTATTTGCCATCGAAATTTTACTTCTCCAGGTTTATTGCTAGAAGCTTTGCTTCCTGCAGACAAAATATCTACAGACTGTTTTCCTCGATAGCTGTTGCCAATTGCAATACCACCAATAGGACCCCAATGCTCAGTGACATGGATTTCTGTGCGAGTAGCGTTTCGCCAACTTTGATAAGAATCAAGTTTAAAAGTTAATTTATACCAAAATTTCTCCCAATACTCTTTATCAGTAGAAGGAGGTTCTTTTTTTGTTGGATTTTTTGGTTCAGGAAGACGTTCTAAAGGTTTAAGAAAAGGAAGAGTATTTGCTGCTACAAAACCACCTCCAGCAGTAACTGCAGTAATTTGTTTGATCAAATTACCTTTAGGTAGTGCCCCTGGAAGACTTGCTGGATCAAAATATTTAGATAATTCTGGTATGTCTGAAGATCGAACTGTCGAAATACTAGGACTACCAGGTCTTTTGAAAGGTTTAATATTGTTAGCTCCTGGAGCCGTTAACCTTTTAGGAGTTGTTGAAAGTGGCAAAGGACTTGACATTAACTAGCGTCTGTAAATCCTGCTGGTAAAGAGTTTGAAGAAAAATCTTTTGCCTGCTCCCACAATTTCTTTCCGTCATAAGCGAAATCATCTTCAATCTCATAAGATTGGCGAGTGATTACACGAGTTTTACCAGTTTGTGCAACATTAAAAATACCGAATTCTGCAACTTTAGATTCACCGCCGCTTCCTTCTACTGCTGTTTGAGATGGGTTAATCTTAGCTAAGGCTAATCCAACCCATATACCAAGTTTTTCTAAAGTGTCAATAGCTGCGGGAATATCATTTTTATTAAAAGCAGACATGATAATTATCAAATAAAACGATAAAGTCTTTTCTGTTTTAATCGGTTAATTAATATCAGTAAATAGCCCGAAAATACATATTTACGGTACATACTCTGATGACCTTAAACCATTGCAGAGACTAGGATTAGATACAAGTCTCTTGACATCATAAAAACTAAAAGTTCCGGATTTATTCTTAATTACGATAAATCCAGAACATTCTTAGAAAATAAAATGAACTGCAAAAAATGAAAATAAACCGTCACGGTCAAGCAACGGTTCTCAGTGAATCTGACTATTCTAAAATACGAAAACAAGTGATAAGCCCAAAGTATAAATTACTTATTGACTTTGCTTGGTTCACTGGTGAAAGAATTGGTGCTTTATCCCAAATTAAAATTAATGATGTTTACAGTTTGGAAAAGACTCCTAGAGAATATATAACTTTTCAAGCACAAACTCGTAAAGCTTCTCCAGATGGCAAAAGACGAACGCGACAATTAATAATGCATTCGACTTTACAAGAAAATCTACAAAATTATCAACCAGATTTTAATTGTGCTTGGTTGTTTCCAAACCGTGACGGTGCAAATCATATTTCCGTTAGGTGGCTTGATCGAATTTTACGTTCTGCTGTTGATAAGGCTTCTTTAACTGCTAAAGGGATTAGCTGGCACAGTTTTAGAAGAACTTTTGCAACGCGCTTACACAAAAATGGAGTTGCAATCTACACAATTTCTAAAATCCTTGGACACACTGACGTAAGAACTACACAGCGGTACGTCGAAGTTAATGAAGACCAAATGAAAGGAGCAATTGAAGCATTATGAGTATCAAGTTTGGAATTGACTTAGGTCACAACGTTCGTTTTGATGGTGGAGCAACCGGTGTTAATCAATCTGAAAATCAACTAATTATGGAAGTTGGTAACAAGATAATTAGTAAATTACGAGCTTTGGGGCATAAAGTCGTTGAATGTAAACCAAGCTTTGCAAACAGTACAGGACACTCGTTAAGGCAAAGAACTAGAACTGCAAACAAAAATAATGTTGATCGGTTTGTTTCAATTCACTTCAACGCTTTTAATGGACAAGCTCATGGAACAGAAGTTTTATATATTTCTGAAGCGGGACGAAAATTAGCGCAGCCAGTACAAAATGAAATTGTTAAATTAGGCTTTACAAACCGTGGAGTGAAACATCGTAACTACTTACACGTTTTAAAAGCAACTAGAGCACCTGCAATCCTTATAGAATGTTGTTTTTGCGACAGCTGGAGAGACATGAATAAATACAATGCTGAAAAGATGGCGAATGCAATTGTTAAAGGTTTGGTTGGAACTACTGTCAATTCCACAAATTCTCTTGACCCCAATTGTAAATGCTCGTAATTTTATTTTTTATTACTTGCTACTTACAACTTGTAACTGCTAACTCCTAATTCTTTACTCCCAATTCCCAACAACCAATAACCAAAACATTTGAAATAATGAATGACAAGGAATTAATGCTTTTGAAAATGAAAGTTATTTATACAAAAGCTCAAACCTGGAATATTGAAGAGCTAGCATTAGCTCTTGAGCATCTTTCTGAGGATTGCTGGAGCAGGGTTTCTAAAAACTATCCTGCATCTTTCCGAATTAATAGTTAAACTTTCAAATGGCGTGTCACAAGGATTGAGCAATAAAAAATGGGAAAACGAGGAGGTCATTTACCAGGTAGTTCACCGTTTACGAATACCTGGCGGAACGGTAAAACTAAAACAATTCGAGTTCCAATTAATTTAGCACCACAAATTATAGAAATTGCCCGGTTGCTTGACGTAGGAATAAACCCAATTGAAAGCGTAATTATTGAATTTGAATTTTTAAAACAAAATCAATATAGACGTATTAAAAGACCGTTTAACCGTTCTACTCCTCGTTGGGCAGTTTTTAATGAGTTTCAGTCGTGGTTGAAAAATCATCTATCAAAGTGATAATGTCTTGTGGTGTATATTCACACCTGATGTATTCATCCACTACTTGCTTCTTTTTTCTCGCTCTGGCGGAATTTACACTACCTAAATATTTTCGTCGGAGTTTTCTACCTTCCATCCACATATATCGGTAATACCAATATTTATTATTTCCACGTTTAACCCAATACTTTTCAACCCAGTGATTTATATCCGTATCGTGTTGGGGAGCAACTTTTTCTGTAACTTCTTTAACTTGCTCCCCAACAGTTTCACACGTAGATTGTTCGTCTCGTAACAATTCATCCCAGTAGGGGTCATATTGTGGCGATCGCAATCCTGCGTCTGTGACTGGAATACTTACTATTCCAAGGTTTAACTCTGTTTGTAAGTAGTCCATTATTCCTCACCTCTGCGAAAAGGAACAATTTCGTGACGCTCAAAACGAGTAATAAGGATAGTATCAATTAATTCATTTGATAATTCTTGAAGTGCTTCGCACCAAAGTAAAGCATGTTTATAAGAAATTGTGTTGATATCAATTTCATTTATAAATCGCTTTTTTATCCAACATTTAAATTGGACATTCTCGTAATTATTGAAATTTTGATTCATAATATTCCTACGCTTTTTTATTTGTGGCTTTAATTCAGCTAAGAGTTAAAGCTACTTTTTGTATTCTAAATTACATCTTAACCGCTGTTGCCAAATACACTTGTAAATATTTCTTCAATATCTGCAATAAAACTCTTCTCAGTATATAAGCTGTCTTCCCAATATCCATATCTCAAGCAATCAATCAACCATCCTTGTGGGTTGTCTATTAAACCTTCTTTATTTCGCTGCTTAAATAACTTTAATGATGCGTTTATATCCTCAATCGGGTATTTATATATTTCGTTTGTAGTTGTTTTTTTAGGATTGAAAAGGATTCCGTATTTTGCGCAAGCTTTAATTATTTGCAACTTGCGGTGATGTTCTTTAATATCTAGTTGATTTGTAGTCTCTGGTTGATTGTTAATATTACTACTAGAATTTTCATCCGTACATGTTGTCTGAAAAGAAGAACTATTAGGAGAGCTGCTGCTGTTATAGCCTGCTTCGGTGTGACAATCGTTTGAGGCATCTAAATTAGAATTAACTTGCACAAAGTGGAATTTAATTTCTTTACGAATTTTAGGGGTTACAGCCTCTGGACTCCTTAAGTTTATTCTGTATGAACCGTGACCGAAATCTTTATCAATACTTACAATGCGGAGAAAAACTAACTTATTGAACATTTTTTTTACCCATTTAAGAGTATTTGGTTTACCTGCTAGTCCTTGTACGTATTTCTGAAAGTCTCTAAGGTTAAATTCTATTTCTTTTGATTTCTTACTGAGTGATATCAACCACTCCCACAAGGTTTGACAAACACCTTTGAGGTTGTACTTGATTGAGAATTTAAGATGCTTTTCTGTCCAGCTTTTGTCGTTTTTTGAAGCGATTTGTGTCATGATGAGAACAAGTTTTATAAATTAAAAATCAAAAGCCGCCTCACTAATACCGAGGCGGCTTTATTCCTGACTATTTTTATCTATGTCGCTTGAAACAAAATCGTAAACATCTTGTTTTAAGCGATTTATTATGCCAAGAAAATTCTTTTCTTTAATCTTGCTTTCATCAAGAGTCTCTTGAAGTTGTTGTTGATGCCCTTGGACATATGAAATAAAAGCGTCTTCTATTAAGCTAAGACGCTCCATTATTTTCCCAGAAGTTCCCTCTCCCTGTTCACAGTTTTGCCTAAAGGTATCTTCCCTTGGGCTATTCGCCTTATTAGTTCTGACCGATTCATCCCCATCGCTTTCGCTTGAGCCTCGAAAGCATCCCAGTCTTTTTGACTTATCCTCACACCCGCTCTTATCAAGTCGCCCGCTAATTTTTTGGGTCTTGCCATTTTTCAAAGCCATAACTACTTTCTCATTGTATTGTACGAACAAAATAGTTTTGTACTCACTAAATTATTTGTTGTTTTGTTCGTACATTATGCTAGCATTATTTTGTACAGACGAAACTTGATTCCCAAACGGGCAGAATTAGCAGCCTGCCACCCACAAGGAAAAGAAAGCTGCCGGGAGAACGTTTGGTAATTTTGTTCTTGGAGGCGAGGTGGAATTTGTAAGCATGCGGATTATTTCTAGACGGTCTTACGTAGAATCTTTTGTTCATTACTTAAATGACTTAGAAAATCAAGGAAAAGCGAAAGTCATATCTATTTCCGATGATTACAACTGCAAGAACCCTTCACAGATCCGCAAATATTTAAAGTTTGAGATAGAAGACTCAAAAAATTTGTTCACGAACTAATGGAGGGAAAATGAGTTCCGAATACTGTAGAGAAAATGATGTGTGTAGCCTTCACACCTGCTTCCTCAAGGAAAATCCTTGCTTGATACCTTGCTGTTTTACCAATGAGGAATACGAAACTAAATTTGAGGAATTGGAAGAAAGCGAACAGGATTACATAAAAAGATATGGCGAAAATTACGCCATTAAATCTTGGGAGTATTGGGGAATGAGTGATAAGGAATTGGACAAGGTAGAAGCTGAAATCTTTGTAAGGTAAAGGTTTTAGCGATTATTAAACGCCAGGACAAATGCGTGTTTGACCATTAAAACTATCTAATGAGTTAACCATGGAAGCATTAGAAACCAAGTAAAGGATTTACTTGCCTTTTTTGTTTTCGATGAAATGAGGTGAAATAGTGACTACAAAATCTGTAGAGCGAGTGAAGTTCAAGTCTTTGAAATGCTACGAGATGTTTACCTTGTCTCCAAACAGTCCGTTTTTATGGATCAAGATTTCTCGCAATAAAGCTGTACGCCTTAAAGACAAGAAAGAAGTAATGGTTAATGACAGTTACTGTTACAAGACGAAAACAAGCAGCAGCTAGCTTTTGAGATAAACGCGAAAAATTAGAACATTACGAGTAATTTCATGAATCAAAACTTTGACTCAGTACGATATCAATGCGTATTTGATGAACTAATGGCTAACGATGTTCCTTTTCACTTGGCAGAAAAAGCCGCTTATGCTCTTGCTCGAAATGATTCGGACCGGAGCGAGCAAGACAAGAGGGACGCGGTTCGCGAGGCCATGAAATATCATCGCGCGCGGAGAACGGATAAAGAATGAAGCATTTTTGGGACCATCAAACAAAGGAGGTGAGACAGTGAAACTTTTCTCAACCAAAGAAGCTGCTGAAAAAACCGGAATCCCTCAAAACACTATTCGCACCTGGCTAAGTAGACATTCAGATTATTTTGAATTACAAACTCACGTTGTAATTGACGAACACGGGCGTAAGTTGTGGACAGAAGAAGGTCTCAAGCATCTCGTAAAACGCAAGGAAGGGGATAACTATTCCGCAGTTGAGGACATTGAATCATTAGTACTAGATGAATTGCTTGAAGCCGCCTCTACTAAATTAGCGATCGCTTTCTTTGATCGATTGCCAAGTCGAACACTACAGCGTATACAGAGAATGCTTTCTAGTCCAACTCAAGAAGAAAGTGAAATGATTACGGCTTCGATAAATGCCGCGATAAATTCGGGTACATCTTATTTGAACCCAAATTTAGAGGCCAGGAGACTAGCAGAATCATGAACCGATTGAAATCTCCTGGCCAGAAGGCAACACCTTTTATAGGTGAATTTTACCAGGAATCTCCCCCCGAAAAACCAAAACGCGATTTTTCTTTGTTGCTGTTTTTCGGAATGTGCTTGGTGGGCATAGGTGCTGCAATTGGTGCAAACATTGCGTATACGAGTCCCCAACAACAAGAGATTCGAGTGCTACAACAACAATCAAAGCAATTGGAAGTTATCAAAGAAGAGGTTTGTAAGAATGGGGATACTCGCAAGAATTACCGCCAACAAAAGTTCTAGCAACGAAACTCAGAAGCCTTTAAGTGGTGAGAGCCATGGAATTAATAAAGATGCGGCGTTAGCAGCAACAAGCGACTACGTAATTAATCCCAACAATCCGGGTAACTGGGCATCTATTCGCACTGCCCCAATTTTGCAACAACCTAGGTACTTCAGTAAGCCTGAAGCTGACGGATTGAAGCGCTTAGCGACCGAAAAAGCTGAAGGGGCAAGACAATCGCAACGAGCCTATAAATCATTGCGGAAAATCGAGCACTCCGATGCGGTAGTACACAAGTATCACAGAAGGTACGAAAGTACTGTTGCAGATGCTGAATTAACAAAGCTCAAGTCAAATACAAAGTTAGCAAAACACTTGCATGCACAACGCCCTGAGTATTTTCGCATGGGTGCTGGAATAGACCGTAGCGAAAAATCCGGGGATAGACGGATTTCAGAACTGAAAGCCAAGGTTAAGGAGAAGTTTTGATGTCCAAAGCTTTGTACATCACAGGATGGTTTTTAGCAGGGTGCTCAGCTTCTGGGATTGTTGCATGGTTCGGAGCATTGCATCCTCCCAATACCATGCGGATATCCATTGCACTGTATTCACTAGTAACTGTTGTATGGGTACTGTGTTGGGTTGCTGATGACGCTATTGCACCGTTTGTTAAAGCTTTACCGATAAATTATTATGCGGCGTTAATTGCTTTTGCGGCTTCTATTCTACTAGGGAGCGTCTCAGTTTGGTTAACTCTGTAAGGTGGCTCAAAGTTAACGTTTATCTGGCTTGTGTAATTTCTCTATGGCTTGCAGCCCTTTCTCCCATAGGAAAGCTTGGGAAGGGTATTGCGTTAACTTTTTCTTTGTGCAGCGCAATAAAGTTAATCAAAGCTAGCGAGATGATGATTTATATCGAATCAATGGCTATTGCACAAAAAGCTATGAGAGATGAGTTGAGCCAAGTTGAACTAGCATTGCGAACTCATCAAGAAGAAAACGAACTCGAACGACTGTATAACTCCACTGAAACAGCAACTTATCCCGCCGAAGTAGCTGAAGACTTGCGTGAAGCTCTGGAAGTATTGATAAATCAAGAACCCAAGGACTTAACTTCGGAACTTCGGACTTTGGAAGGGGAAAAGAGATTGTATTTAGCCGTAAAAAGTTTAAAAGAAGCGGGGAAATCCGACACTTTTGTAATTGAGAACGTGTTGCGTTGCGGTGGTGAGAAGTGGAATGAAGGTAAGCAGTACTTGCAGCACTTACTGAAATTAGGTAAACATCACGAATGGTAAATTCACATGGATAAAGAGATCGAGTCAATTGAAATATTTGACAGTGAAACAGGTGAATCTGGTATGCCTCCATCGGACCCGTCGTGGAGTTATGCAACGATTTGGGAAATAGTTCACGAAACGGAAAAACAACTTAAAATTTTGCAAACGCATCTTGCTTCCAAAGAAGAATCCTCTCTGGAAACGGACAAAAAAATTTATGACAGTTTAAACGAAATTGTGGCGAATTGCGTAACTTGTTGTAATTTAGTTGGGTATGTTCCAGGTATCTTCAACGATAAATAATTAAATAGCAAAATGCGGCATTCATTGCCGCATTCTCAAAAAAACTTAATTCTAGGGATGATGCAACAAAATGCATAAATTTAACTGATTTTCATCCATCGAATTTAGAGGATAGCTAACAATAAAAAACGCGGTAATTAATGCCGCGTTGTCACTGCAATTTTAATTTACAAAATATCCAACGTAGCCATGAAAGTAAAAACTATCCATTATAAAAGAGTTAAAAACTTAGGGAGTTACGAAAGCGAAACTTTTGAAATGACTGCTGATATTGATGAAAAAGATGAATTAATAGAGGTAGCGGAACAGTTGCAAGAATATGTTTTGTATATGCTTGGCATTGACAATGGAAAAGTTCCAGCGCGTCATTATACAGAAGATGGAGAGACAATAAGCGATTTTTAATTATGACTAAACACGATACTTGGGTAACATTAAAGCCTGGCAATCCACTCTCAGAAATAATACATTTATTTCCAAATAAACAAATACCAATGCGTGACCCGTTCCCAATGGAAATGACTAGTTAGAAGAGTTGTTAGAAGATGAATAAATCAGGCATGCATTTATTAACAAACTTTCAATGCATATTAACCGCCTGATGAGTCAGGTTAACCATCTGACGAAACGCGGAGTAATTCCGCGTCGCGGACTTGGTTCCGTCGGTAGCGGCTTTCATATTGAATTAAGCTCTTGCGGCTTTTCAAAATTCATAAGCTTAGTTGCCGTCAAAAGAATTGTGTTCCACCACAATTCTTTTGATTCACCTTAAGAGTGAAGTAAGCCCTAGCGGCTTTTGGGTGATTCATAGGTAAACCACCCCATACAACGGATCTACGATTATGAACATTTTAGGGATTGACGTGAGTAAATCCTCTATTTCTGCTTGCTTAATAACCAAAAAACCAGCAGACGTAAGACGATTTTATTACAAATACAAATTTAAAAAGTTAACTGCCGATGCATTTGGTGTTAAAGAGATTTTGAATTTAAAAGCTGATGCTGCTATTTTAGAGCCTACAGGCACTAACTATTCCAAGATATGGGTACAAGTTTTGAATTCTTGCGGAGTCAAAATTTACTTAGTTGGGCATAAAGAATTAAAAAACTATCGCACTTACCATTTAAATTTACCGGATAAAGATGACGACGCTGATGCATTAGCACTTGCTTGTTATTTCTTTGATTATGGAAAACAACCATTTCGATTTGTGACCGTACGCGAACCAATTATTTCAAGAATTCGAGAATTAATATTAAGACTCAACCATCTTAACCGCGTCCAAAGTCCAATTATTAATCGCATCCGCCAGGATTTGGCTTGGCAATTTCCGGAAGTTGCATTAGTTAAATCTAGGTGCAGTGCAAAAGGAGATGTTCCTGTGCTTTGGGGCTGGCTATGCGGTCAACGCAAGTCAAAGCGGTATGACAGTTTATATCTTAATTCTATAGGGTTAGGACTCTCGAATACTGTGTATCTGCACGCCGAAAGATTATGTAGTTTACAAAAGGAAGAATGGCAAGTAGAACGAGAGATTGAACATTTACTATCAAACGATCAATTTACTAAATATAGAAAAGTTTTTAATTATTTTGGTTTTGGGATGCGGGTTCAAACCATGATATTAAGTCAGATTTACCCATTAGAAAATTTCTTAGGGAAAGATGGGAAGCCAATAATCGAAGTCTCAGAGGGGCGTAATTCCCACAAACCATCAAAACGTCATATTTCCCAGAGGAAGTTCCAGAAAATGCTCGGGTTCGCACCTACTCAAGAATCTTCAGGAGACAGTCAAAAATCCCGCGTTACGGGCGGGAATGATTCGACTCGAATTGCAGTTTGGCTATGGGTTTTCACTCGTATCGAAGTGAAACGAAATCGGGTAAAAAACGAGATTGGAAAGCAACTTGGCACCCAACTTGATAGAGAGAAGGAAGCGGGGCGGCCGGTACGACTCGTACGAGCTAGAATAGCGGCTAAAGCAGTTAAATTATTGTTTAAGTATTTGGTGGATGAAATATGCAAAAGTTTAGAGTGAAGATTAATTACAGTATCAAGACTGACACAAATAAAGCCTCCAAAATTAGCGGAGGTTAGGAGGATTTATAATAATGATTAAATTGATTGCAAAAATTACTCGTGCATTTATCATTTCTTAATCAATTCAATGTGATTCTGCTCGATGTAGGGCACACTTTTATGTTTGGGGGTTATCGTTTCTTTTATAGGGAAGATTTTGCAGCTACTTATCGTCAGCTAGGTGGAAGTTTACTCGCAGAAGAACAGGTAAATAATATTATATTTAGAGAATCAAGAAAAATAAAAGCTGATGGTAAAAACCAGCGATTATATGATTGTTTACCTCCGGTTTTGAGTTACTTACAAAAAAATGTTGAAACTACAGGTTTACCAGCAAGCGAATTAAATTTATTAGAGCAAGTATTTGCGACTCATGAAGTTGGGATAATATCTCAAAAGCATGTAGAAGTTTTACAGAAGTTACGAGAAACTCATCGTTTAGGAATTATTTCAAATATTTGGTCTAAAAAAGATTTATTTTTACAGGAATTTGATAGAGTCGGGATTCGCGATTTATTTGATATAATTGTATTTTGATCAGATTATGGTTGGATTAAACCTTCAATTAAAATATTTGATAAAGCTATTGAATTCTTTGATGTAGAACGTGAAAAAATAGTTTACATTGGCGACCATATCATGCGCGATGTTGGTGGTGCAAAAGCAGCGGGATTATCAACTGTTTGGATTAATCGGCGCGGTAAACAACTTCATGAAAGTATGGCTGTTCCCGATTTAATTATTAAAGATTTACAAGAATTAATATGAAAGCTACATTCGGTGCGGGTTGTTTTTGGTGTGTAGAAGCTGCTTTTCGCCGCTTTGACGGTGTTGTTTCTACAACAGTCGGATATATGGGGGGAGATTTTGAAAATCCCTCTTATCTTGATGTACTTTCCAGAATTACTGGACATGCTGAAGTTGCACAAGTTGAATACGATCCTTCAGTTATTAGTTATGAGGAGTTATTAGAAATATTTTGGAAAATCCACGACCCTACAAGTTTAAATCGTCAAGGACCCGATAGAGGAGAACAATATCGTTCTGTAATATTCTTTCACACTCCCGAGCTTGAAGCGATCGCGAGAAATTCAAAACGTCGATTACAAAATTCTGGGAAGTACGATAAAGATATTGTCACAGAAATTAAACCAGCTTCCGCTTATTGGTTGGCAACTGATGAACATCAGCAGTATTTTGAGAAGAAAAATCGGTCCTTAATTGTTGGATAATAAAATTCGTAGTTGTGCTTTAACACTCAATTCCGTATTTTGTTGCTAAAGAGTTCTTGGTGCAACAGAGCACACCACTCGAAAACCAGTGTTTCTGTTTTTGTAATCGTAATCGGGTTTAGCGAAGTGGCGCTTGGCTGAGCGGCAGAAGGCAGGGGTGTAGCTCCAGGAGCCACCGCGCTGTACTTTTGAATGATAATTATTATTAATCCAAGGGCTACCATCATTAGGTGCGCCATTGTAATTAGAATGCCAGGTATCTTCACACCACTCTAAGACATTACCGTGCATATCGTACAAACCAAAAGTATTGGGAGGAAAAATGCCTACTTCTGTTGTGTGGTTGCGATCGTCACCTGGTGATTCCGAGGCATAGATAGAGTTATTGTAATTCGCTAAATCGGTGGTAATTGTTGAGCCAAAGTGAAATGGTGTCGTAGTTAGGGCACGACAAGCGTATTCCCATTCGGCTTCACTGGGTAAACGGTACGCCCTTCCTGTTAACTTTGTTAATTCCTCACAAAAATCAACAGCAGCCTTCCAAGATACCCTTTCAACTGGGTGTCTATCGTGACTGAACATGGATTGGAAATAAGAGGGATTTTGACCCATAATAGCTTTATACTGTGCTTGGGTAATTGGGAATTTAGCCATAAAAAAGGGCTTAACAGTTACCTCATGCTGTGGACTTTCATTCTCTTCTCGCCCCTTTTCCGAAGCTGGCGAACCCATGATAAACTTTCCACCAGGGATTTCCGCCATTTCCAAGGTGACACCATTACCTAAATCTTCAGTAAGGTACTCGGCGCTAAGAGGTTGACGATTCGTGATATTTCCGCTTGCATCAACTGTGACTACTTCATTCGGGTTTAAAGATAGTTTTTTTGTAAATAACCTTTTTACTCCAACACTAATTAGAAAACTACCACCAGACAAACCAAGAATCTGAAGGATTTTCCGACGTGATAATTGATTGAGTATAGATGGTGATGTTATTATTGGGGATGTTTGTTTTGGCACTTGCGCCCTTGGAGCAAGGGCTTGCAATACATCTTTTGCACAGGAGTAGCGCATACTATGGTGGCGACGTACCATTTTGGTAATCACTTCCGCTAGATACTGACTAACTTTCGCCTGCTCTAACCAAACGACTTCACCTGTAGAAGGGTTTTCTTTTAACTCAGAAGGTTTAATACCAGTCAAAGCTTTAATGGCAGTCATCCCTAATGCATAAATATCGCTCGCTAAACAAGATCTACCATTACTCTGTTCGTTTGGCATGTATCCCGGGGTACCGATAACCATACTCGAAACTATTTCACCACCCGAAGTTAACATCAAACTGCCTATTTCTTTGACTGCACCAAAGTCAATGAGATAAATTCTGCCATTCTTTTGACAACGCATCACGTTATGGGGTTTGATATCGCGGTGAATTACTCCTTGTTGATGTACGAATAATAATACTTCCAAAACGTCTTGTAATAACTTACGAACATAAGCTTCACTCAGTCGTTTACCCTCAAATATTTCGTTGTTTAAATCGTGACCTTCAATAAATTCTTGGACTATATAAAGATTATCATCTTCTTGAAAATGTGCTAATAACTGAGGTATCTGAGGATGTTTTCCCAACCTCTCCAAAATAACTGCTTCTTGATTAAAAAACTCTATGATTCTTTGATGGGTTTGGTTAGGGCGTAGTTGCTTGACTACACATAGAGGTTTGCTCGGTTGCATGATATCCTTGGCGAGAAAGGTAAGTGCAAAGCCTCCTCCACCTAATTGATGAATAATTTCATAACGCCCTGCGAGTATAGTCACAATATCCCCAATCTCTCCCAATTCACATAAAACAAAGTTTAAATTTCTTAACTACAATTTCACAAGATACTTTAAATTGTCTTATTGAGCACATATCTGTTGTAAGTAATTTTAATCCAGTTTTCCGTGTTATTATTTTAGTCTCTACAATGATTTGGGGTGTTTTTCGGTAAGCGGTGAGTAACACTTATATTCATAAATTCCTAACTTTTACTTTTCTACCCCGGAACTTTCGCCAAGGCTTCTTGCACTACTTCCGAACCAACTCCGAAGCGACATGAGTTTTCTGTAATATGCTGCTTCCAAGCGCGACTACCGGGAATTCCTGCGAATAGTTGTAGCATATGTCTGGTAATTTTATTCAGTTTCAAACCTTTCGCTGCCCATTTATCTATGTAGTCAAACATATTTTCCACGATTTCATGTCTGCTCCGATACGTAACTTCTTCCGTGTAAATTTCTCTATCTGCGATCGCGAAAAGATAGGGATTATCGTAAGCAGCACGCCCTATCATTACGGCATCAACTGACTGTAAGTGTTGCTGTACTTGAACTAGGGTTTTAATTCCACCGTTGATTTCAATAAATAAATGCGGAAATTCTTGTTTCAAACGATGCACGTAATCATATCTCAGAGGTGGTACGTCGCGGTTTTCTTTGGGACTTAACCCTTTTAACCAAGCTTTACGAGCGTGAACGGTGAAACGTTGACATCCGGCCTGAGAAACGATATTTACAAAATTTACCATATCCTCGTAACGATCTAGGTCATCAACTCCGATACGATGTTTAACAGTAACAGGAATTTTAGTCGCATCAATCATCGCCGCTACACAATCGGCCACCTGTTGCGGTTGCGCCATTAAACAAGCACCAAAATTGCCACTTTGTACTCGAGTGCTTGGACAACCTACGTTTAAATTAATTTCGTCGTAACCCATATCTTCGGCAATACGAGCGCATTCTGCCAAATCTTGGGGATTATCTCCTCCCACTTGCAGTGACAAGGGTTTTTCATCTGGGGAGAATCCTAACAAATGTTCTCTATCTCCGTGCATAATTGCCGCACTCGTCACCATCTCGGTATAAAGCAACGTGCAACGGGTAATTTGCCGCATAAAATATCGATAATGACGGTCAGTTCGATCCATCATTGGGGCAATGCTTAAAGGGTTGGTTTTGTCAAGCATGGGAGAGTTGGTCATGGAGAAGAATTTGGAGATCGCGGAGTTAATAGTTAAGAGTTAATTAATATTTTTAATTTCTTACCTAATTACCTCTTAACATTTGACCTGTATAAATGAAAATTAGCCTACAACAGTGGTGAATTCACATCTTGTGACAATTTGTTAATCGTCCACTATGGGTGATGGAGTTGTGTACCGATAGTTATATTTTTAATTTTTATTAATAATCTCTAAAGCCGTTACTATAAATAGAAATCGGCTTTTATTGCTAGCTATTTGATACTAATTACTCGCGATCCTTTTGCAGACAGTAAAGCAAACTGTCTACCATAATCTTTGTTTGGTCATAGGTTGAGGATAAAGCTATTAGAGGCACTCATACAGAAATACTCGAATGAATACTGTTGACAATCAACTACCATTTGTGTCAAGGGCATCTAATACTAGCGAAATTTACAAAGATTACGGTAAGGTCAATAGAGATTTTACTGAAAATAAACTGAATGGTATTGATTTAAGAGGTACGGATTTGAGTGATGTGGTTTTGGCGAGAGATCAATTGATCGATGTTTGTTTAACACAGAGCGATTTGAGTTGGAGTTTTAGTCGCGATACTAATTGGGAAGGTTTTGACTTTAGTAATGCAAACTTCAGTCTTGCCACACTTCGAGGTGTTAATTTAAGAGGTGCTAATCTTTGTCTTGCGATTTTGCGCGGTACCGATTTACGAGATGCCAATTTGCAGGAAGCGATTCTCAGCGGCAGTATTCTACGAAATGCCGATTTGCGAGAAGCGAATCTGAGTAATGCTTATTTGTTAGGTAGTAATCTCAGTCATGCAGCTTTGAGTAATGCTAACCTCAGTAATGCTCATTTATTAGGTGCAAATCTCGATCATACCGATTTATGTGGTACTGAGGTTAATAATGCCCGATTTGGATGGAATACAGGTATTTCTAAGAGCATGAAGTTTGAGTTGCAATTGCGAGGGGCTGTTTTTGAAGATTAGTGGTAGGTTGGGTTAGACGCACGGCAAGATTTAAAAATTAACTAATTGATTAATATTGCGTCGTAACCCAACATCGGTTTTTTGATTTGATATAAAATTACCCAAGATGCATTTATAAATGAAGCGATTTGTTTGGGTATTTAAGATTATTTTGAGTTGAATTATTTAGTTTATTTTTCTAGATTATGTTGGGTTTCGTTCCTCAAACGCCACTTCCTACAACGGAGGAAACCTCCGCAACGGAGTGGCTCCCCAACCTACGCACTACCCGCTCATTCAATTAGGTAATCTTCCAGCAAGAAAGGAGTATTTTTTTTAAACGCAAAGGGACACAGAGTAAAACGCGGAGGAGCGCAGAGTTTTTCATGCAGCTCCATACCCAATATCGATTATCCTCTCAAATCTGCGATCGCCCCCTTCGTCATCGCCGCAATGGCTTTATCAGTAGCTTTCGGCAAATGATAATATTTACCTCCGGCATTTTTCGCTAACTCTTTCGCAAATCCCGTAGAAACGAATTTACTTTCGGTGTCAATTACTAACAATTGAATTCCTAAAGCCCGAATTTTAGCGGCTACTTCTAATAATTCCCCTTTGATATCTGGCTTTTCGACCGGATCTTGTGGTTCTCCTAGGGAACGAGATAAAGATATATTACCGCGTCCGTCAGTAATTGCAACTATAACTACTTGTCCGATGTCTCCGCTTCTTTGAGCGTTTAATCCGACGTGAGCGGCTTGGGTTAAACCGTGAGCTAAGGGTGAACCACCTCCACAAGGCATTTTTTCTAAACGGTTGCGCGCTAGAGCGATGGAGCGAGTGGGTGGTAATACGACTTCTGCTTGTTCTCCTCGGAAGGGAATTAATGCTACTTGATCGCGGTTTTGATATGCTTCTGTTAATAGTTGCATTACCGCACCTTTGGCTGACTGCATGCGGTTAAGTGCCATGGAGCCGGAAGCATCTACAACGAATATTACTAATGCTCCTGCTTTTCTTGCTAAACGTTTGGCACGAATATCGCCTTGCTCTACAATGACGTTTCTACCGGGATACCTTTTTCGTCGTGCTTTTTGATACGGTGCTGCGGCTCGTAATGTAGCATCTACGGCGATGCGACGAACTTTTCCTTTGGCTAACATTGGCTTGATATAACGTCCTCTGTCGTCGGAAAAGATTAAACCGCGACTTCCGGAGTTGCCTTGACGCTGGGCTGTTTGAGCAAAATAAAGCACGCTTTCATCTAAGATTACACCTTCTGGGTCAAAGATGAATTCTTCGGGAATACCGGGTGGCTCTTGTTCATCTTGGTTGGATTCGTCATCAGTCTCTTCTTGCTCTTCCTGCTCTTGCTCTGAGGAGTCTTCTGCTTCTTCTTGACTTTGGGGTGGTGGTGGCGGTGGTGGTTGTTGTTCGTCGGGTGGTGTTTGAATTACCGTTGCACGGGGTACTATGACTAATTCCACGGCACGGCGTAAGTCTTCAGGATTAACTTGATTTCGTCCATCAAGGGCTGCGGAGGCTTTGGCAACTCGCACGGCGAATAATTCGGCACGATGCCCTTGCACGCCGCCACGAATTGCTTCTTCGACGAGGTAGGTAATTTGTTCGTGGCTAATGGTGACTTCTTTGAGCCATTCCCGCGCTAAAATTATTTGAGTTTTGATCGAATCGATATCTTCGCTGTATTGTTGGAGAAATTCTTGAGGGGAACGAGAATAGGCGATCGCTTGCTCTACTGCCTGTACTCTGTCATCTAAACCTAAAACGCCGTCTGCTGAAAGGGAAATAGCAATTCTATCAAGTAAATGTTCTCGTAGAGTTCCTTCTTCGGGGTTGTAGGTAGCGATAAATAAAGGTTTGCAAGGATGTTGAAAACTGATTCCTTCCCGTTCGATTTGGTTGCGCCCTTCGGATAATACAGTTAAAAGTTGATTGCTAATTTGGTCATCTAAAAGGTTGATTTCATCTACATATAGCACGCCTCGATGTGCTGCGGCGAGTAAACCAGGTTGAAATACGGTATCTCCTTGCTGGACTGATTTTTCTACATCTACCGAACCTAAAAGTCTATCTTCGGTGGCTCCCAGGGGTATTTGGATAAAGGGTGCGGGGATAATTTCGGTTTCGACATCGGATGAATATAATAAATCATCATCCCATTCTTCGGGATAATTGGGATTGCAATTACTAATAGAACCTTTTACAACATCAATTGGTGGTAATAAAGCGTGAATTGCCCGCGCCATAACAGATTTTGCGGTTCCTCTACGCCCTGCGATCGCCACTCCTCCCAATTCGGGATCGACAGCTGTTAATAGTAAAGCTAATTTAATCGCTTCTTGACCAACTACAGCAGTTAAGGGAAAAGTGGTAATAGTGGGAGTAACAGTGGATGCAGCCATTTTTTATATAATAGTTAGTCTAGTCTTATAGCTTACCAAAACCGGGATTAAATAATTCCAAATAATTACAAAAATAAGAAAATTAATAATTGTGGAAGTTCCAGTCTCGGCTAATTTTCGCAATTGCGGAGTTTGAAGCATTTTCAGTGGCTTCAGATAAAATAATTACTACAGAATATGTGATTTTCAATACAAAAAATGGCTATTAGCAATCACGAGCGAGTTGGTAGAGGTTTAACTCTTTTAAATCAAGGTTTATATCCTTATGTAAAAAGAGAGATGCAGGAAGCTTACGGTGGAGATTGGTTAACAGAGGCTATATCGTCTTTGTCTAAAGAACAACTTTCTCGACGAAACTCAGAAGAAATATTGAGCGAAGATATTTCAGCTTTACTCAGAGTTATGATTAGACATTGGGAGCCGGTATTTAAAAAATTGAATTTTGAGAATCGCGCTTTGGTGGGAGAATTAATTGAAGTTCGGAATAAATGGGCACATCAATCCCGCTTTTCTACAGATGATAGTTATCGTGCTATTGATAGTATAACTCGATTGTTAAAAGCAATATCTGCATCTGAAGTAAAAATTGCAGAACAATATAAGCAAGAAGCTTTACTTTTATTACTTCCTAAATCAACAGAAAAGGTTCGCAAACAAGATAATTTATTAGAAGTTATTCAACAAGCAAAATTTAATGATGATTCGCTTTTACGTAATGCCCTAACTCACCGTTCCTACGTTCATGAAAATCCTCATGAAGGGGAACATAATGAGCGTTTAGAGTTTTTAGGTGATGCTTTATTAACTTATTTAAGCGGAGATTATCTTTATAGTCGTCATCCAGAAATGGGAGAAGATGAATTAACACGCAGACGCTCGGCATTGGTAGATGAAAAGCAATTATCAAGGTTTGCTGTGGAAATCGGTTTAGATTTGAGAATGCGTTTGGGTAAAGGTGCTATTCGTGAAGGAGGATATCAAAATCCTAATTTACTTAGCAGCACTTTTGAAGCGGTAGTTGCTGCTTACTATTTTGATAATAATTCAGATATAGAAGCAGTACGTAGCGTTATTGAACCATTATTTGATTCAGTTCCCGAAAATATAGTTGTATCTCGTTCTAATGTTGATTCTAAAAATCAGTTTCAAGCATGGGTTCAGCGCAATATAACCCAAAGTCCACCTAAATATATTACGAAACAAATAGGGGGTGTTTCTCATGCTCCAGAATTTATGGCAGAAGTTTTTGTAGACAATCAAAAATACGGAAGAGGTAAAGGAAGAAATAAAAAAGAAGCTGAAAAAGCTGCTGCAGAAAATGCTTTGGCTGTATTAGAAAAAGAGGGTTTTCTTTAATGCCGATATAATGGTATTTAACACTAGTGATTTATCTCATAAAGTTTAGTTAGGGTAGAGATGGGGTAGATAGGGAAGAGGGGGAGAGGAGGTAGAAAAAAATTGGTTACTAAGAATATATCCGTCAAACAATTTTGGATTTTGGATTTACGTTCGCGAAGCGTGTCCGATAGGACATATTTAGATTGTCCCCATAAATAAATTTAGGGGCTTGGGGATGCCGGGATTTACGATTTTAGATTGTTCCATAGTTGAAACTAGGGGCCCCTCAACCATTCACAATCCAAAATCCTGTTGGGTAAAATCTAAAATTATTTTGGTCAAAATTAATGAAATTAACCACTGAATTTATCTCGATTTTGGATTTTGCGGAAAGTTTAGGGTGTAGATTTTCTTTATTTCAAACTTTCCAAAACATTCCCATTATTGAAAATAATTAATCACTAATTGTCGCGATGCTTGATACAACTCAATCATCATCTTATTCTGATTTTCTGATGATAAAACATTAAAAATACTTTCGTATTCCTCCTGAAAGCTTTCTAATACATCTTTTTTTAATAAATCAATAAGTTGCTGTTGCTTTTCAAATTCATGACTCGCAACTCTACCAAATTTAGAAATTACATTATTTAATCTTGTCACAGTTACTAAAGTAAGTAGTTCCTGAAGCAATTCATCTTCAAAGCTCAATTCTTGATTTTCAATAACCGTATTTTGATAAATCCACTTTTGCGCTTGATGATAACGGCTATCTTCGGCAAATTCCGGAATTTTATGTTTAATAATTGGACGAATTCTACCCTTACGAGTTTCTATATAAAATGATTTAACTGGTTTAATTACAACTCCTTCGGCAATATTCGCTTGCTGTAACTGCGGTAAATTCAAAATCGCCGGAATTGTAGATTCAAATTCAATATTATATGAGGCTGCTTCTTCATATTTACCGATAAACAAAGGTTTTGCTGCCATCATACCGACTTTTTCAATTATTCGTAGCGCTTCGTCATAATCAAGATAAATTTTCTCACAATTACTTTCATTTGCGAACGCAGCAATATCGAAAGCACAATATTCGATCTTCGGTGAATAATATATCCCCGTTTGTATCGCTTGTACTCCAGGAATGGGAGTTACTTCTGAATGTGGATACTCTCCTCCGAATAATTCGCCATAAATCAATACTTTCTGTAAGTTTATTCTTTCGACTTGCAGAATTTTAAATATTTCTTTCGCTTGTAAAATTAATTTATCCTGTAACAACTGATAGCCAAAAAAATTATCTTCTGAATTTAAAAATTCCTTTCTTTTCGCAAATCTAACTTGCCAACCATCCGTCACAATACCAAAATTCGCACCGTGAATCTTTTCTGTAACTACCCAATCGGTTTTTTTAAAATTCCGGTAATCTTCCAATGTTAAATTCCATTGGTTGGGATTCTCCGGTATTTTTTCATAAGGGAGATATTTCCATTCAATAAACTTGCTTTTTGTCATATCTATTATTGGAATGATAAACCCCTAAATCACTATAGAATTACTCGGAATAATTTCAAGTTAAAAAAATATATTCCTAGTGGGAGTGTCTTGTTGCTTTTACATATTTAGAGTCAGATTCTCCCTTTATTTGTCTAGATTAAGTATAGCTACTGATAATTAAGTAATTAAACTGAAAACATATGTGCCATAAATTGTTATAAAAAACTCAGTACAGTCATTTTCTCAAACAAGCGAGACAAATATGTCAATAAACTATAAAGAGTATACAGAAGCATTTTTCCAAAATTTAGCAAAACAAGAAGTAGAACTTGCAGTTAATAAGTACCTAGGCAAAATTAATTGTGTATTTGTCATTGCGAGTGGAACGAAGTGAAACGAAGCAATCGCAACACTTTGAGATTACTTCGCTGTCGCTCGTAATGACACAAATAATTTTGCACACCCACTTACACTGTTTGAAACAAATCCTTGGATGTCTAGAATGATAGATCAAGTTCGTCATATAAGTTCACAACTCATTCAATTACATCCTATGGCTGGAAACTACATTGATTACCAAGTGCTAGTCGATAAAGTTTTTAGTGACATATATGCCGCGCAATTTTGTTTAGCTATATACGATAGACAGCCAATCATATTCGAGTTTCAATACTATAAACCAAGAGATGAGTGGCGGATTCAGAACTTTAATATGTCAGATCAGTTTACCCAGGATGTTTCCAAAATTATTCAGGTTAATCTTGCCAATATTTTCAACGGTTGAGTTGGGAGAACGTCTATTGTAGGAAAGGTATATTATTACTTATAGCGTCAGGAAATCACGAATATTTGACATCTCCCAGCTTTGAAAAAACTGGGATTCTAAGCAGTTGTCACGACCTGGTCTAAAGACACACTGCGTGACGTTGTTTGCTTACGATAAGACCTTTTTAGATTACTAAAAATATCGTACCGTTTGGGGTGTGTCAA
>JBCCSG010000009.1:0-44623 GCA_039200565.1 Cyanobacteria bacterium P01_D01_bin.50
CCGAAGGGGGAGATGGGGAGATGGGGAGATGGTAAGCCACTGCGTTGGGCGGGTTCCCCGACTTGTAGCAAGTGGCGCAACCCGAAGGGGGAGATGGGGAGATGGGGAGATGGGGAGATGGTAAGCCACTGCGTTGGGCGGGTTCCCCGACTTGTAGCAAGTGGCGCAACCCGAAGGGGGAGATGGGGAGATGGGGAGATGGGGAGATGGGGAGATGGGTAGAATAATATAAACTTTTGTGGGATGGTTATGCTTATTCGTCTGTAATTTGTAATTAAATAGATAAAATGTCAGTCATAGAAGGAATTAACAACGCAAACGCTTTAATTGTCGGTGCAAGTCAAGGTATTGGCTTGGGTTTTGTCAAAAGTTTATTGCCAGAGAATAATATAGCTAAAATTTACGCGACTTATCGCAATGCTGATTCTGCTACTGAATTAATTACTCTGCAAAGCGAATATTCCCAAAAATTAGTTTGTCTCCCCATGGATATTACCCAAGACTCACAAATATCCGCAGGTGTGGAAAACATAAGTGCAGAAGTAGAAAAGCTGCATTTAGTAATTAACTGCGTGGGAATTTTACATGAAGACGCATTGCAACCGGAAAAAAGCCTGCGACAAATAAATCCTGAAAATTTAATCCGTTATTTTCAGGTAAATAGTATTGGGGGAGTGCTATTAGCCAAACACTTACAACCTTTATTTAAGCATAAAGAAAAAAATATTTTTGCCTGTATTTCTGCCAAAATCGGAAGTATCGGTGATAACCATTTGGGTGGCTGGTACGGTTACCGAGCATCGAAAGCAGCACTCAATATGTTTATGCGAACTACAGCGATCGAATACAGCAGAAGATGCCCCAAAACTATAGTAGTTACACTACATCCAGGTACTACAGATACTAACCTTTCTCAACCTTTTCAACGCAATGTACCTCCAGAAAAGTTATTCCCTGTTGAACGTACTGTTAAACAATTGCTCGGTGTCATCGCTAACTTAAATCCCGAAGATAGCGGCGAGTTTTTCTCTTGGGATGGTAGTCGTTTACCGTGGTGAGTGGTTAGTGGTGAGTGGTTAGTGGTGAGTGGTGAGTGGTGAGTGGTGAGTGGTGAAATGTCCCAATAATTTTGGTTGCTGCGATACCTGTGGATTTTATGCCGTGTATATATATATTTTCAAGTCAGGTTTAATTATGATATTTCCATGTATATACTATTCCCCATTCCCCATTCCCCATTCCCCATTCCCCATTCCCCATTCCCAATTCCCAATTCCCCATTCCCCATTCCCTATTCCCTCAAACTACCACGTGCAAACATTTCAATAACTTCACTGCGGCTGAGTTGGTTTTCATGTGCGATCGCAGCGAGCTTTTCCCATGCTCTATCTGTAAGTCTCATGGAGCGTAAGCGTTTTTGCTCGGATTTATAATCTGGCTCGAATTTACCTGAATCGCTGCGATTGCGTCGGGAAGATTTATGCTTTATGGCTGTAACCGTTTGATTGCTAGTTAGTAAGTAAATCAGGTTGTCAATAAGTCTTTCTCGTTCGATTGGCATAATATCTTTACCATGTAGCACTTCACTTGTCATCACGAAATGCATAAATGTTCCCATGAATATACGTGCCGCAACTTCTGCATCGGGTAAATTTAGTTCGCTACGAGACTCGAATAATTGACATAAATCTCTTAAAACTGATTTTTGAAAATTACCCACAAAAGCTTGCCCTAATTCGGGAAAACGCCCTGACTCTCCGATAATTATTCGTAATAATCCTAGAGCTTCTTCATCCCCCATCATCGCTTGTAGCATACTGTTTGCCAAACGATGTAAAACTACTCTTGCTTCTCCCTTGCTCGATTGAGCTTTTTGGGGATTGAATACTCTTTGATATTTCTTTTGTATCAATCGCTCAATTAAAGCTAAAAATAAACTTTCTTTATCCTGAAAGTAACTATATACCGTAGTTTTAGATACTCCGGCAGCGGCTGCAACACCATCCATCGTTGTACCAGCAAAGCCATGTATTAGAAATTCTTGTATGGCTCCACTCAGAATCTTTTCAGCTTTTGAGGATAGTTGTGGTTGTTTCATAAATAATCAAAATCGGGAATTTATCTCTTTCTTAGACACCCCTCGATCTGATTGTACTATACAGTTTAGTTTATATACCAGTCAGTAGTGAACAGTCATCAATTAAGCTGTTGTGCATTTTTAATGCACAACAGCTTACTTTTATGGGTAGCAGCTTAGTAGTTGGCGACTAACCACTAACCACCAACTACCAATCACTAACCTTAGCTCGAATATACCTGACGCTGACTAATAAGAGCTATCCCTTTTTCTAAAGCTTCCAAACGTGTATTTACTGGATTTTGTTCTAGCACTCGCCGCAAGATTTTTAATCGTCGCAATCTATCATCTACTATACCGCTAGCACCGACAAGATAGACAGTTCGCCGTCTTTCGTAAGCTTCTTTGACCATATTTTCTATAGCTAAAGTAGCAGTAACCCCAACATAAGGTACTTCATCTAATTCCAAAATCAAAATATCGTAATCTTCTACAATCGACATTTGCTGTGAAATCGCTTTTGCTGCACCAAAACTCATTGGCCCGCCAAGATGAAATAATAAAATACGGCCTTGCGCTCGATTTAAAATATTTTGTTCTGGGGTACTCAGACGCAGTTTGTGATTATCGTTAGGATCTCTGACTGCTTGAACTTGTTTAGCTTGTAAATCAGTTAAACGTTTGAGAGCAAATAGATTTGCCAAGAATACTCCGGCGGCTACAGCAGTAATTAAATCGACAAAAACTGTCATAAATAATACTATGTACATCAATCCAGTTGCTCGCATTGATATCTTATGGGCGCGTTTGATAAAGCTCCAATCAATGATATCTATACCAACTTTGATTAAAATACCGGCTAAAACTGCATTGGGAATATTTTCAGTTAATTTTCCCGCACCTAAAACAATTACCAACAAAACTAGGGCGTGAATCATTCCCGAAATTGGAGTTTTTCCTCCAGCACGGACGTTAATTACAGTTCGCATTGTTGCACCCGCACCCGGTAATCCCCCGAATAAACCAGCGACTAAGTTACCGATTCCTTGTCCGATTAATTCTCTATCGGAATCATGATTTGTGCGACTAATATTATCAGCAACTAGGGAAGTTAAAAGCGAGTCAATAGAGCCTAAAGTTGCCAGCATTAAACCATAACTTGCCATATCCCGCATTTGCCCTAGTTCAAATCGCGGTAATTGCAGCTTGGGTAAACCTGTGGGAATGTTTCCGATGATTGGAATACCGCTATCGGGAAATATGAAAACGGAAATTAGCGTACACACTACCAACGCTAATAAAGGTGAGGGAATAATCCGATTCAGTTTTGCAGGGGAAGCGAATACTATAATCAGCGTCAAAACACCCAAACCTGTTGCTACCGGGTTGGGATTAGTTGCATGTTTAGAAATATTTTGCAGCGATTCGATGACACTAGCCGAACTTGGATGTCCAAAAAATGGTCCGATTTGTATAAATAGAATAATAAATCCAATTCCCGACATAAAGCCGGAAATTACTGTATAAGGTATTAAGGTAATATATTTCCCTAAGCGCAATACTCCAAAGAGGATTTGAAATAATCCTCCTAATATCACTACGGAAAAAGCCATTGCCAAACCCGTCTCCGGATTTTTGCTCGTAATGGTACTAAATACTGTCGCCATTACTACTGTCATTGGGCCAGTAGGGCCGGAAATTTGGGATGGAGTTCCGCCAAACAATGCTGCAAAAAAACCAGTACAAACAGCACCGTATAGCCCCATAATCGCTCCATCTTCTGGTGAAACTGAAACTCCAAACGCTAAAGCTAAGGGTAAAGCAACGATTGCAGCAGTTAAACCGCCAAACAAATCTCCGCGTAGGTTCTTAAAATGTAAGCCGTGAACAAGTTGCATAGAGATTACGAGTTATAAGATATAAAGATGCTATAGGCATGGAGCTAGGAAAAAGCTGGGAGCTTGCGGAGTTAGTAGTTAAGAGCTCTAACATACACAACTTTGACCTTTTTACCTGTCAAAGTTTACACCCACATTACTTTAATTGCGCCAACCTATTTAACAAAGATTTTTTTCATACCTTTAGGCAGATAAAAAATTAGGTAATCAAGATAATTACCGTCTTATTAAATACTTTTCGATCGCGGAATATGTTGGAATTATTTAATCTAAACTAATTCAGATACACCAAAAAATGGTATCTTGCCATCGATTGCAATAAAGCTCATTACGAACAAATTAATTACATGTTTTTGTTAAATAAAACACTTAGAATTCACCAGATATCGCGATCGCTGATTACCGTTACTAGTACAGCTACCATTAATATCAGTTTCGATTGCTTAGCTTAATCTGGATTTCAGCCTATACTTGATAATTTCATAATGTAAAAAGATTTAGTCTATTACAAAGTAAATGATGCGACATCATCTTCATCAATTTCTGTATTTACACTTAGGTTGGTAGGTTTAAATTCTGAATCATGAATTATCTTACCCAAAGTAATTTGGGGATTTTGATGCAAGATATTCAAAATGCTGAGGAAATCGCGGACAATTTCACCCGGTGTGAGTAAAGCTGTCGCACCTAAACGGTTAATAATCTCTTTGATAAACTCTTTTAAATCATTGGTAGTTAAAGTTTTTGGATAATTGTAGTTGAGAGCGTGAATATCTGCTAATTTCTCTAATAGCGTCAAAATTTCTGATTCACTTAAGGGATTCAATTTCATCACAGGGCCTAAAAATTCCTGTACGCCTGCTTTTGCGACAAAACGGCTTTCCTTAGTACGTCTTCGCCAAGCTGAATCCGAGAATAAACCCCGATTTGGATCTTCTAAAAACTTTATAGTTCCGCCAATAATTACGCCCAGATGTTCGGCTTTACACTGCATTGTATCGTTGAAAATTCCCAGCAGTCTGTTATAGTTTTTCTCTCGACTGACTGTGGGTGAAATTTGATATAAATGCACGGCTTCGTCTAACAAAACTAACAGCCCTTTGTAACCAATTTCCGCGACAAATTTAGCTAGTAACTTTACGTAGTCATACCAACTTTCGTCGTCAATAATTACCCGTACTCCCAAAGCCGCCCTTGCTTCTGTTTTCGTATTAAATTCTCCGCGCAACCACCGTAACGCGGCATTTCTCAAATTGTCATCATCTAAGCGATACCCGCGCCAATAAGCAATAATGACGCTACCAAAATCAAAACCGTGGACTAAATCTTCTATATATTGAACTACTTCTCTAATTTTTGTTTCTACTGCATCGTCAAAGCCCTCATCCTCCGGGCGTATTCCACTTTCTTTGACTACTTGGAGTTGAATTTTATTAATCCATCCTTCCAAAATGGAAACAAAAGCACCACCATCAGGACGAGTTTTTGTCGCCAGACGACTCATTAATTCTCGGTAGGTAGCTAAGCCTTCATTATTAGTTCCCGCCAATCGTCTTTTATCTGATAAATCGGCATCAGTCACCACAAAACCCAACTCCATCGCTTGATTGCGAATTAGTTGCAGCATAAAGCTTTTACCAGAGCCATAATTACCAATTACAAACCGAAATGCTGCCACTCCTTCTGCAACATCTTCGATGTTTTGTAAAAGGCTCAAGAGTTCTTTTTCTCTACCTACTGCTATATGTTCTAATCCAACTCTGGGTACTACCCCCGCACCCAAGGAATTCATCAAAGCTGTAGATACTTTTTTAGAGATTTTAGGCTTTGTCATAAAAATACCTTACGTGGGTAGATACTATACAGCATATCCCCAACTTACAACCATTATAATGATATAGCATTCCTCAATCATTTTTGGAATGTACAGCTGTAATAACTTAAAATTTAGCGTTTCAGATATTTATAATCCCCCCAAATACTTACAATCTGGGAAATTATATCGCATAAATTATTAAAATAAAAATAATCTTTTTTTGTAGTCAAAGCCCATCGTATGATATTAACAATTAAAGCTAAGCTGTTGTGCATTTTTAATTCACAACAGCTAGGCAAAAGGCTATCTTGCTGTCATGCTAAAGGGATAAAAGTTTTAGCTTTTACATAATATCTCTAAATATACTACTTTTATGTGTAGCAGCTTATTACTAATTTTTTTACTTGCTTATGTTCGCTTACTTGGAAATCATTCCGAGTAATCCATAGGAATTAAAATAAATATAAAAAATTTAATTAGAAGAAGGATGTTTACTTTCTATATCTTGCCAGTTCGCAATTAATCTTTGAATATTTTCCTCGTATTCCCGATCAATTTCAGGTATATCATTAGTTGTTGAAATTATTAATTCGCCAATTGTTTCCTGAGCACGTTCATTTATAGAATCAATTAACAGGTTTGGCATTGTGATATTGTCTTCTGCTATTTTTTTAATTGCGGAATTCGGGTTCTCTTGTTCTAATACAACTTTTAATACCTCAATTTCATATTCTAACAATCTTTCCAGTAAAGCCATCCATTCTTTTGGTAATTCTTCCTCGCTACTCTCTTTTGTCTCTGTTGCTTCAATGGAAATAGTTTCTATGAAATCAGCAAAAGGAAATGCTTCTGTCTCTTCTTGGGTATTTAATAATTTTATTTTAGATGGCTGTTGATTCAAGTTTTCTAGTTGTTGTAGTAATTCCCAAACCTGATTTTGTAATAAGTCTCTTTCTTCTTGGAGTAATGAAATTTGCGATTGTAACTCTTCTAATTCCTGTTTATCTTCTATTTTCTGGGTTTCTAATAACTTTAAATTTTCTTCTAATTGTTCTTGTTCCTCATGTCTATTAGATAATAGTTCTTGTTGCTGTTTCTCTTCAATTTCTAATTCTTGAAGCTGCACTCGCAATTCATATAATTTCTCTTCTAACTGAGGTTTGAGTCTATTGAGTAAAGTTAAATTATTCTCTAATTCTTCCTGCTCGTGAAGAAGTTCGCCAATTTTGGCATGTAACTGGGTGATCTCAGCTTTCGAGACATTACAATTTAATTCTAAACGTCTCTTTTCCGCTGCAATATTAGAATAGGAGTTATTTGCTTCTTCTTTCGATTTTTCAATATTTTTAAATTCATCCTGCAGATGGATGAATTCTGATTCTAATTGTTTTTTCTGTAGAGCAAAGGTGCTTAATTCTCGGTTGAGTGAATCTCTTTGATTGCGGCGATCGCTAACTTGATGTTGCAGTTGATTTGACTCAGTCGCTAAAGCACGACGATGAGCTTCTAACTGACTGATTTCTACAGTCATGCTATGTTTTATGTTTTCCAGTTCTTTGATTCGCTTGTGGAAGGAATCTAAAACTAATAATTCATAATTTCTGCGTCGCTTCTCTACAATAAATGTCGCCGCATAGGTAGCAAGTATAGTTACGATTCCCGTAAAAATAGCACTATAAAAGTTCCAGGTGATAACTAAAGTTAAACCGAAACTAACCCCGAAGGCTACTATACCTATAATAAATCGATTGCTGACCATAGAGTCTTATATACTGCTTGTTTTTAGAATAGTTCATTTATCAAAATATATTTTTAGTATCAAAAGTTACATATTTTTCCATACTCCAATCGGTTTTTTTGAAAATTCAACTTAATTATGAGTATAAAAAAATAGCTAATAAGTCAATATATCTACTTAAAAAGATTTTTATTTTTGTTTTTCATTTTCAGCAATTGTATTCTGTGCTTTCAAAAAATCTACAAATTGTTTTGCTGTTCTTCCGGAACGCCCATTATGACGAGTGGCCCATTGTAAAGCTTGAAACTCTAGTTCTTCAGTACTAATATCAATGTTAGATAGTTCTACCAGATGTCGGACAATTTGTAAATAAGCTTTTTGAGAAGCGGGTTCAAAGGTTAAAGTCAAACCAAAGCGATCGCTAAAGGAAAGCTTTTCTTGTAGGGTATCCCAAGCATTAACTTCATCTGAATCTTTCGGTTGGGGCCTATCTGCAAAGAACTCTCGAATCAAGTGGCGACGGTTAGAGGTTGCGTAAACTACAACATTTGGCGGCCGTGCTGTTAAACTACCTTCTAAGACGACTTTAAGTGCTTTGAAAGCGTCGTCGTCTTCCTCGAAGGAAAGATCGTCAACAAAGATGATAAACTTTTGTGGCTTGTTTCGTAAGAGTTCTACAATTTGTGGTAATTGTTTCAACTCAGATTTTGCAACTTCTATCAAACGTAAATTAAGGTTAGCGTATTCGTTCAACAAAGCTTTAACAACAGAAGATTTACCACTACCGCGACTACCATAAAGTAAAACGTGGAGTGGGAGTTGTCCTGATAATAAAAATTCCGTGTTTTTGATTAAAGCTTCTTTTTGAGATTCGTAACCTACCAATTCATTTAACTTCACTGCATCGGGGTAACGGATACCAATCAACTCACCCGAATGCCAGCGAAAAGCCTTATAAAGAGCGAATATACCCGTGCCGTATTGTCGGTAAAATGCTGTTAAATCTTCCACAGCATTAGTCCAATCTGATAAAGTTCGTAATTTTTCTATTAGCGGTAATTGAGCGGTTGGTTCTATTTTCTGTTGGTTTGTATACCATACTACTGGTGATATGGGTAGATGGGCTACACACTGCACCCATTCAGATAGAGAAGCAACACTGCATTCATGAAAACTTTGCAAAATTTGTAAATCGTGTTTTGCTGCTGCAATTAAAGCTGGAGGTAAGTTTTCTAATTCCAGTTGCGCTTGGCTGCTAAAAGGATTTTCGTCTGACAAGATTTGAGAAATTAGGTATTCTTCCCAGTTTTGATTCTTGCTAGCTAAAATTTTGAAGAAATAGCCGTAAGCTTCAAGACACTCACGTGCTTCAGCATTAGGGTAGCGTATCGCCTGCAATAAATTCAGAAAAGCTTTTCCTACTTCCCCTTGAAACACAGATTGGTAAAGTAAAAGGGAAGCTGCTTGGCGTTGGAGAAATTGAACCTTGGCAATGGCTTGATTATTCATTTATTCGCAGGGATCGTGAATTTTACGGCTAAAGTTTATTTTCTGCCGACGTTGAGGACAGCAGCCCAAAATCTACACAGGTTTTTACAATGCAAAGTATTATAGCTGTCTGTGCCTATGGCGCATTAGCAATTATCGGTGGCATTATCGGTTACAAGAGTGCTGGTAGCAAAGTTTCTCTGATTAGCGGTACAATCAGCGGTTTGCTTTTACTAATTACAGCTTACCTGCAATGGTCAGGAGTAATTTGGGGTTTTAATTTAGCTGTAGTTATCACTAGTATTTTAGTTATTGTTTTTGCTATAAGACTGATTAAGACACGTAAAGTAATGCCAGCAGGATTGATGTTTGTTTTAGGCCTGGTTACCTTAGTCGTGATGTTGTCTCAATTCGTGGCAGGATAAAAGAAAGCTCGCGGAACTCGCGGAGCTCGCGAAACTCGCGGAGTTAAGAATGAAGAGTTTTGAATTATGTTATCTACCCCCTCTCCCCTCTCTACCCCCTCTAGCTGACAAACTTCTTATTGCAAATAATTATAGATATTTAGTTTATTGATTAATGCATAATGTATATGAATGTCTATAATAGTGGTTTTTTTTTGATGTTTGCTTTAACTTATTAAGAATTATTTCTATAATCAGAAAAGTTTAAAGCTTCAAGTAGTTTGCTGTCGAAATATTGTGTAGAAATATTGCATTCGGGAGAAAAATATTCAAATCTTCCGTTGCGAGTAATTTAAGAGAATGAGTGGTTTTGCATAGAGATTGAGGTATAGAGAATCGTCGATAGTTTGACAAAGTGATTATTAGGCTACGGAAAAAGAAAAATAATTGTATTCTTCCGGAAAGTATGTGAAAGCTGTTGTACTGTGTGAGTGTTAGCTGTTGTAGATATAAGGATATTAATGTTTGTTAATCTGCTGGTTGTTCAAAAACAGATTCGGGTTGGGAAAAGAACTGGCATTAAAAGGTTAAAGCACAGATATTTATACTCGCGTAAGTAGAAAACTGAATAAAAATAAAGATTTCACCATTCATTAGAAGTGAAATTTAAAGCAATAGTAAAGAGTTAAATAATTGGCACTTTGGCAGGTTTTTCTCCGAGAATTCCGATATAAATAAAGCGTAGTCATCATTTTTTTGAGATTTCCTTAAAAAGGGGCTTCGCTGGGGAATGCTGCACAAGTTAAGCCAAAACCAAAAAAAAGCTGATTTTAAAGGAATCTAAGGAAGTAGGACATAAATGAAACTTTCACTATCTTCTCAAAATGTTATGCAGTATCTGCAAGAAGCGGGTCTGAGTAGCTCGGAAGATGGCGCAACCGCCGATGCAGATTTGCCACACAGTAGTAGCCACAAGAATTTAAATTTAATGGTTACTTTGGCTCCAAATCGCAAGCTTTTGGTCAAACAAGAACTAGCCCAAGAATTTAATGGTATCCCCCATGAATTCTTTAATGAATGGCTGTTTCACCAGTTGCTTGAATCTTTTCCAGTTCTCGGCAATATCAAAGCGTTATCTCCTTCCGTAGTACATTATGACGAGGACAACTCTATCCTCGTACGTAACTATCTTGGGGAATACCAAGGGCTGGAAAGCTATTACAAGCATCACTTATATTTCCCCCCCGAATTAGCAAATTCTATTGGTAACACTTTAGCAGCGCTGCATCGTGCCACTTTTAAACGTCAAAAATACCGCGATTTTATGGCTACTGCTCCAGCAGGGCAGATTCGCTATCAGTATTTTAATCCGGCACAGGGTATAGATTCTCTTGAGCCTGAGATTTTCGGTAAAGTTAGTAGCACGGCGCTAAAATTTTACTCTCGCTATCAGCATTACGACATCTTAGAATCTTCGATCGCGGAGTTAGCAACAACATTTTACCCTTGTTGTTTAACTCACAACGATTTAAAACTAGAGAATGTTTTAGTGCATTCGAGTTGGCAGCAGTTGGATAATGCTGAAGTCAAGTTGATTGATTGGGAAGCCTGTACTTGGGGAGATCCTGCTTATGATTTGGGAACTTTACTAGCGGGTTACTTAAAAATTTGGTTGGGAAGTTTAGTTGTAGATTCAACTTTGGATTTAGAGGAGTCTCTAGAATTAGCGGCTATTCCTTTGGAAATTCTTCAGCCTTCGATGTTGGCTTTAACTGAAGCTTATCTCAAAGCTTTCCCGATGATTTTAGAGTATCGTCGAGATTTTATCCAGTTGATTATCAAGTTTGCCGGTTTAGCGTTGATAAATCAAATTCAGGATCGGATTAACCACCAGCAGAATATACATCACACTAGTCTAATAACTCTCGAATTTGCCAAAAATATTCTGACGAGAACTCCAGAATATGTAATCGAAATTTTTGGTAAATCAGAATTACAAATTCTCAAACCTTTTGTAAAATCGGCCAAAGTTACTGCGGCTGAAAGGGAAAATAATTTGATTCCCCTTTATTACGAAAAAACTCGCCTGCGTGGATGTTAATCACTTGACATCCTTTGGTTAACAGTAATCGCTAGTTTCTGATTGCTGTTAACTTTTCGTTTTTATTATCTTTATATTCTGTTTAATTTTCAAAATTACTTTTTTAATTTTCATAATTTTAGATAAAATCATCATGATCGCTCATTATAAAAAATCTTTATCCAATACTTTATTTGATATTTCTAGTAATCTACAAATAGAATATAATTTCTGCATTAATCATCCGGGTTATGAAACTTTCAGTCTGCCTCCTTTAATAGCAGAAACAATTCAGAGAAGTTCTAGACAATTACAAGATAAATATCTTACCTTATTGCTGCGAAACTTCCTGTATGGTATTTATTACAATAATTCCTTACAAAGTGTATTAGCAGCAAATAATATTAATCCTAATTTGTTATTACATCAAGATTTAGAAAATAATTGTGTATTTGAAATCGATTGGCAATTTTATAATCAACTACACGAAAATAATCGCGGTACAGGTTATTTGGATTCTGGTTGGCAGGTGTTGCGAAAAGAACCAGATGGCAGTTTAGCTGTAACTAAAGATGGTTTGACTTTACACGTTGAAGAGAATCATTTAGAACCAACTGCATTATCTAGTAGAGTTGATGATTTGATTTCGATTCGGCTACCAAAAAATCGTCTCAATAATGGCTTTTATTTAGCAATTAGTAATTCAGCTAAACAACAACAGGATGATTTACAAAATAATTGGGGTAATTTAGAAGTTATTAGTATATTTTTCAATATAAATCCCCAAGGTGCTATTGCTTTAATGGATAGTTTGACACAACAATTAAACGCTGCTGAAATAAGTTTCAATTTTCAAGTACCTCATCATCCTTCAGGTTGCGATCGCTACGATTCAGGGATACTTAATTTTGAACGTCAAGATTATCCGAGAATACAGGAATTACTGAAAGATATTTACACAGAACATCAATCTTATTTTCAGCCAGAAATACCGTTATTTACCAAGTTTTTAGCTCCGGGATTAAGTCTAGCCGAGCAACCAACACAAAAAACCCTTAACAAGCAAAGTTTTGGTGTAAATCGTTGTCAAATTATGGCTAATGCTTTATTTGAAGCTTGGGAAAAAGGTATTGATTCATCTGAAGAAAAGGTAAATATGATTCGTCAGCATTTTGCTTGGAAATCAATTGATTTAGAATTTCCTTATCTTAACCCCTACTCTGAAGATATTTATTTTGGTTGGAATTAATGAGATAATCAAAATGAGAGTTAAGAGTTAGGAGTTAAGAGTTAGGAATTAGGAATTATAAGTTATTAAGTATCTCCCCCACTACCCCCTCTACCCACTCTCCCCCCTCTACCCCACGCCACTTGCTACAACGGTGCGTGTTCCTCCGTGCACGCCGCAGTGGCTCCTCTCCCCCCTCTCTCTTCCCTCCTAAATGACTTTCACTTACAATCGCACTATTCGCTTTCAAGATACCGATGCTGCTGGGGTAGTTTACTTTGCAAATATTTTAACTATATGTCATGAAGCTTATGAAGCATCTTTAGAGTCATTAGGAATCGATATTAAACAATTTTTTACAAATCCATCTACTGCTTTTCCAATCATTCATACTCAATCAGATTTTATTCGCCCTATGTATTGTGGCGATAAATTACTTGTTAGCTTGACTCCCGTTAAAATCGGCGTTGAGCAGTTTGAAATTAATTATCAAATTTACACAAATGATAAGCTCGCTGCTAAAGCAATGACTCGTCATGTTTGTATTGATGCAGCAAGCAGACAAAAAAAAGCATTGTCAGCAGAAATAGTAAATTATTTGGCGTTGCTGAATCAGAATATCAAACTATGATTTCAAATTGCTGGAGACGTAGCAGTGCTACGTCTCTACAATGGTTTCATTTTTAATACAACATGTAGGTGAATATAATTCATAGTTTTCTTCAGCAATGCCAATTATTTAGATAACCTGCCTTAGATTTTTTTTATTTTCATTACCCCTTACCCTCGAAGGGGGCTACAAGTATAAAGCCCACCAAGGCACGTTAACTAAAACTCTTATTTTGTTATGAATTATATCTACCTATGGTTTGTAGCACACATGAAACTTAATGTAGAGACGTAGCAATGCTACGTCTCTTTCAATAACCGCAGCTACGGTGGGTTTTGTTACCACACCCTCAGCCAAAACTGCTGCAAGCAATTAAGCGCGTGCAAAGGCAATTTCATAAAGCTGTTGACGATTAATTTTACCTTGAGAATTCCGGGGTAATGAAGCAACCGAAATCCAGATTTTAGGAATTTTATAATTACTAAGTTTCTCTTTGAGTAAAGCTTGAATCTCTAGATTTAAAATATCTGATTTTTTCGGTACATAAATAGCTGTTACAACTTGTCCCCAGTGTTTATCATCTAAGCCAATTACACAAACATCAGCTACCATTTCCGTTGCTCTAATTGCAGTTTCAATTTCTGTAGGATAAACATTTTCTCCACCAGTAATTATCTTATCGCTATTTCTTCCGACAATATTTAAATAACCTTGTTCGTCAAAACAAGCTAAATCATCTATTTGCAAATCAGTCTGTATAGTATTATTTAGAGGATAATAACCAAGAGCCAACGATTTAGCTTGAATATTGATTCTTCCAACTTGATTTGTTTGAATAAAATCTTTTTTTTCGCTAATAATTTGCACTTTTGCATGAGGTAGAACTTTACCACAGCCAATTTTACCTCTAAGAAAATCTTCAGGTTTTAAGGTAGCAATTTGAGAAGCGGTTTCTGTCATTCCGTAAGTAGGAGCTAATCTCAGATGATTAAATCTGGCTTTTTGTAATAATTCATCCCAAGCTGGTGCTCCTCCTAAAAGTACAGTTTGAAATTTACGAAGCCATTCAGTTAAATCTGATTTTTGCAACAAACGTTCTAACTGAGTAGGGACTAAAGATATAAAAAAATTTAAGTTTTTAATATTAAAGTTTTGAAGATGAGACTTTTCACCCGATTCAAGTGTCTTAAAAGATGAAATAATTAACTTTCCACCAGTTATAAAACAGCGCATAAACTGCATCAAACCGCTAACATGATATAGCGGCAACATGCAGAAAGAATTAATTTTATATATTTGAAAATACTCTTGAAATCCTCTTACCGAAGCCGTCAAAGTATCCCAAGTATGAACGGCGAATTTAATTTTACCTCCAGAGCCACCCGTAGGAATCATAATGTGTGGAGAATCGCACATTATCCTCACGCAACCCGCGGTAGTAAATGGGATCTTGGGATTATTAATATAAGCATTAAGGGAGGAAAATACTTCTACTACCTTACCTTCTGTTCCCCAAATAATATCTGGTTTTACTAAATCAAATACTTCGTGCCACTCTTGTTTTCCCCAATCGGGATTGCATAAAAATATCGGAGATTTTGCTTGACAAGCAGCGATAAACCCAGCTAAAAAATATACCGGTTGGCGTTGATTTAAAATAATTTTTGGTAGATCAGAATATTTTTGCTGAAACTTGATGATATCTAAATAAAATTTTTCAACTAACTGAGTAAATAAATGGCTATCCTCGCAAATTAAACAGTCATTATCTACAAAATACTTGAGGTTTTCTTCCATAGATTATTCAAAAAAAAATTTGCTCATCTTCTGCAAAGTAATGATTCACACCAAAACCTACCGCCCTTTTTTGATCGGATAATTCTACAGCTAATGATAATGCAGCTTCTCTACCAATACTGGTTTCAAAAACTGATGAAAATACAGTATCAATTTTACGAGTTAGACAAAATTGCCGTAAACGTGATGGGGAACCAATTATACCGGCTTTGATAACAAAGATTTCTCGCCATCCTTTCTGGTAACAGCTTTGAAGTTGTTCGAGTGTTGCCACAGATTCATCTAAAGCTATTTTCGTGATGTAACGGCGACTCAATTCCAACATTTCGCTGAATTGGTTAACCCAAAGCGGTTGTTCAATAAATTCTATTTCTAGATGAACATCATTATTTCTATTGAAATTATCGCACTTTTGCAGCCAAATCTCAGTTTCACGATAGCTTAATCCACCATTCGCGTCCAGTCGCAGTTTTGTGAAAGCGGGTAATTCTTGAATCAGCAACTCAAAAATAGATAGTTCCTCAACTGTGGAATAAACGCCGATTTTCCATTTAAAAGTACGATAACCATCTTCCCATAAATTCTGCCATTGATTTAAAGCAGCTTTACCAGCCGGCAATAAACCGCTACAACCGAGATTTTCCCAAGACTGGGAAGCATAAGAATTATTTTTACTTAACATTTCTCGCGCTGACTCAAATCCAAACTGACAAGCAGTTAATTGATTGGGAATCGAGAAAATTGTCTCATCAGTAATTTTTTTTGGTAATTGGCGACAAAAATAAACTGCCTCTTCAAAAGTTTCCGAGCCAAACCAGCTAATTGGAGAAATTTCTCCCCATCCAACTTTTCCAGTTTCATCTTGAAGACTAAGAATAACGCCATCACGATTTTCCCAGACACCGTGAGATGTATTCAATGGAGTCAGAAATTTTCGACGATAGGGACGAAATTCAAATTTGTACATCTTTTTTGGAAGAGGGGGAGAAAATCTAAACTCCTAACTCCTAACTCCTAACTCCTAACTCCTAACTCCTTACCCCTGTAGAGACGTAGCACTGCTACGTCTCTACAACTCCTAACCCAAAACAAATCCTAACCCGAAAAATAAACAACACCAAAATTGCACTGCGATCGCGATAAATTTGGAGTTACTTACTTTATCTGGTTGATTGTGATTTTCACCAACATGGTGACACAATTTTCTCGCGAAAGGTAAACTGAAACAACTTAAAAGCGTCCATAAGGGAAAAATTCCGCAAATTACAAATATCAATATCAATACATAAATACTGGCAGTTAACCAGTTTAAAACTTGAGAACCTTTTTGAGTCCCCAAACGAACAATAGGAGAAAGCTTACCAGCGGCTAAATCATCTTCGACTTGATGAAAGTGGGAACAAAATAGTATTAAAGTGGTGGTAATACCCACTATTAAGGAAGCAGCAAAACTCATCCAAGAGAAACTTTGAGTTTGACTGTAATATCCTGCTGCTACTCCTAAAGGACCAAATGCAAAAAAGCAAAGTATTTCTCCTAAACCTTGGTATCCTAAACGAAAAGGAGGTCCTTGGTAAAGATATCCTAAGCCGCAACAGAGCAAAATAATTCCAATTACAGTTAGGTCTTTTTGCCACCAACTAATTGCTATTATTCCTAATAATCCTAAGCTGAGAAACCAATTTCCCAACCAAAATATTAATTGCCTATTACCTGTTAAATTTACTAAAGAATGATGTTTGTTTATATCAATCCCCGTGTCAGAATCAAAAACATCATTACTCAAATTTTCCCAAGCAACAATAAGAATTGCAGCAGCTAAAAATGTAAAAAAAACTGCTGTATGAAGCACCTTTTTTTCTGCAAAAGCGACAGCCGTTCCTACCCAAATGGGCATAATAGCAACGCTATACATTGGCGGTTTAATTGCCGCCATCCATAACTTTATGTTGGGATATAAAATCAGCTTTCTGCTCATCTGTCGCAATCGATAAATTGCTAAATTTTCTACCGACACAAAGTCGCAAGCACATTCATTTTATCCATGGTTCACCAGTTTTCTCTCTTTCTTACATCCCTTTTCTACTGGGGCTGTATTTCGAGCAAAAGCTCCTGTAAAATCTAGACTCGAAGCAGTATAGAGGTTTTTAGCATCAAGGTTGGTGCCTCTCCTCAACTAGCTGGTAAAACTGCATCTGAATGTGCTACCTGTAGAAATACGACCACGATTCATGATGCTTTTGGAAGAGAACTTCAAAAAAATTTACTATTTTTAGATCCATGACAGTTTCACCATGTTCTGCCGAGTTTATTGTATATAATAAGGAACTATACCAATTTCTTGTAAAGAATCGAGCATATTGCATTCAGAATAATTGCACCAAAATAGCTAGTATTGCTTTAGAAATTGACTCGGTTGACCCTTTGGTTGTCTTCGGGAAATTAGCTGTATCTAATAAACTAAATTTTTATTGGGAAAATCCGAGTAAAAAGGAAGCCGTTGCTGCAATTGATTCTGTAACAAAATTTAAAAATGAGGGGAAAGAACGTTTTACTCAAGCTGAAAAATTTATCAAATATTATGTTGGCAAAATAGTTAATTTTTGCAACACAAATCATTGTTTCACTAAACCACTATTTTTTTGCAGTTTCAGTTTTTTTGAATGTAATCTTCAACAAGACTATCCTTTTTCTCCTAGTACCATATTTCTACCGAAATGGCAAGTAATTCGTAGTTCAGAAGGCTGTAGTTTAATCGCAAATATTGCGATCGACAGGGATTTGGATATAGAAAAAGTTTTGCAAGATTTGTGGCGGAAAATTACGGCTATCAATAATTTAAAATATGATTTTATCAGCTTAGATGATTCCAGGCCTCAATTTATTCAAAATTCAATTACTAAAGCTAGCAAATTCAAACTATCGGTACTATCAGCTTTAGAAGATATTCGTAAAGGTCATTATAGTAAAATCGTGTTGGCGGATGCTTTAAATATTCAATCAACCGCTCCATTAAATTTATTTAAGTCATTAAATAATCTACGTCAATTACATCCCAACTGCTGTATTTTTTCCACAAGTAATGGCAAAGGACAAAACTTTATCGGCGCTTCTCCGGAAACATTAATTGCGATTCGGAATCAAAAATTAATCACTGATGCTTTAGCTGGAAGCGCAGCAAGGGGCAAAACACCGGGGGAAGATGCCAAATATGCCAATCGTCTACTCAATAGCGAAAAAGAAAGACACGAGCATTCCCTAGTAATTGATTTTATTACTCAAAGGTTGTTCAGTCTAGGTTTATTCCCCCAAATTTCAACCCCTAGATTGCGACAATTATCAAATATTCAGCACTTGTGGACACCAATTATCGCTAAAGTTCCCGACAACGTGCATCCTTTACAAATAGTTGCTCAATTGCATCCCACACCGGCAGTAGCAGGTGTTGCACCGGATATCGCTTGCCAAGAAATTCGTCGTTATGAAAGTTTCGAGAGGGGTTTATATGCCGCACCATTAGGTTGGATAGATTCGGAAGGTAACTGTGAATTTGTTGTGGGAATTCGTTCGGCGCTAATCGATACTTCTACAGAATCATCCCTGCTTTATGCAGGTGCAGGTATTGTACCAGGTTCTGACCCAGAAAAAGAATTTGCAGAAATTCAACTTAAATTACAAGCACTGTTGAAAGCACTAGCTTAAAATCTCGCCATACAATACACACCTATTCTTCATACATAAATTTCCTTGACTTTGCCAAAGTGGCAACAGGCAAGACTTTTTCTGATTTATTATTCATATTAATAAGTCTACTTAGCTCAACTCAGGGTGCTGCAATTTCTATCGCAAGTCTGTCAATCGAAAATATGCTCAAGGTGATATTAAAAGCGGGAAGTAAGGGTAATTTTACTTATTTCTCGTTTTTTTATCGAGGGTTTAGGAGTTAGGAGTTAGGAGTTGGGAGTTAGGAGTTGGGAGTTGGGAGTTGGGAGTTAGGAAAAGTAGTATTTAGGTTGGATTGAACTTTGTTACACGAAACAGTTCCCATTCACAAGAACTAAATCACAGTAAATTTTTGTGAAGAAAAGGTCTAGCATCTTCACCAGTGTAACTACTTGCTACATGACCATTACCTGTCATTCTATACTTATAAGTTACCAAACCTTCTAAACCAACGGGACCTCTAGGTGGTATTTGCTGGGTACTAATTCCGACTTCTGCACCGAAACCGTAGCGGAAACCATCCGCAAAACGGGTAGAGCAATTATGATAAACCCCGGCTGCATTCACCGAAGACAAGAAGTTTTCTGCTGCTTCTATATCTTCAGTAACAATACCATCGGTATGCTTGGAACCGTATTGATTGATGTGAGCGATCGCTTCGGGTAAAGAATCAACAACTTTAATTGACAAAATCAAATCGCTGTATTCAGTTTCCCAGTCTGTTTCTGTTGCTCTGATAACGTTGGATAAAATTGAAAGGGTGGCATCGTCTCCTCTCAATTCCACATTTAATTTTTGTAAAGCTTCAGCAACAATTGGTAGAAAACTTGAGGCAATCTCTTGATGAACTAATAAAGTTTCGATGGCATTACAAGCAGCTGGATAGTGAGTTTTGGCATCCACTGTAATATTTACAGCTTTCTCAATATCTGCAGTTTTATCAATATAAAGATGACAAATGCCGTCAGCATGTCCTAATACAGGAATTAAAGTGTTTTGCTGTACAAATCGTACAAAAGAATTAGAACCCCTAGGAATAATCAAATCTACATATTTATCTAACTTCAAAAGTTCCAGAGTTTCCTCTCTGGTGGTTAATAACTGCACCACATCTGGATTAACTGTAGTTTTCGATAATCCCCCTTTAATCGCTTTAATTATCGCTTCACAAGAACGAATCGCTTCTTTTCCACCTTTAAGAATCACGCCATTACCAGATTTTATCGCTAGAGTTGCTATTTGAATTGCCGCTTCTGGCCGCGCTTCAAAAATTACCCCTAAAACTCCCAAAGGACAACTTACGCGCTTGAGGATTAAACCAGTATCTAGTTTACGGTGAATTTGAACGCTACCAACAGGATCGGCAAGCTTTACTATATCCTTTACTCCAGCAATATTATCTTTTAATTTATGTTCATCTAACTGCAAGCGCTTGTAAAGTGGTTTGGCAATTCCCTCACTTGCAGCAGCTTCACAATCAGCAACATTTGCCTGAATTATCTCATCTTGTGCTGATAGCAATGCGCTAGCAATAGCTTCAATAGCTTCATTTTTCGCCGCTGTAGATAAAGCCGCTAGCGACATCGCTGCAAGTCGAGTTTGTTTTGCGATCGCAATTAAATCGGAAGAGTCATGATTGGATGTCATGTTATTGCTCAAAAACGCAGTCTTATCTTACATCCTAGCGGTGAATGGGAAAAATGAAGCTTCGAGTATGCACTCTGAAAGTTAAAACTTTTAACTAACCTTGGGGGGTTGAATTCCCCTGCTTCTATAAGCAGTGCGTTTTGCGTCGGGGTAAAATCCCCGTTGCAAAATCTAATTCTAAATTCTAAATTCTAAATTCTAAATTCTTTTAACTCCAGGATGGCAACTGTTTAATTCCCGTTACTAGACCTCATACTAAACTGTATTTGAAAGATATTTTCATCGGTTTTCAAATCTTGTCCAGTTTGGTCTTTGCCAAATTCATATTTATTATTAAACCAATTAAACTTTAAGCGCGGACTATTATTCTTATCGGTTAATTTCAATGAAGCTTTCACACCAAGTTTAGAATAGCTAGAACTTTCACTAATTGGGGTCAAATATCCTGAAAGAGAAAAGCGTCTGTTTAATTTTACACCTAAATTAAGGAGTAAAGTGTTTTTGCGAGAGTCGGGTAAAATATCGCCTAGGAAACCAACTATACCCAGAGAAACCGGCTTAAAATTAGCCTTAGCACCCAAGGTTACTGAACTAGCGCGAGAGTTAATTAAAATGTCGCTAACGTCTTCTCTACGATCGAGTGCCCAATTAAAACCAGTAGAAAACAATAACTTTGAAGTTTGATTCAAATTCACATTTTTAAGGATACTTCCTTGTAGGGTACTGTAGTAATCGCGATCTGGATTGGTATAACCAATACCTCCAATTCGATATAGCCAGCCTCCAGGATTTACCTTTGTATAATCCAACCCTAAATATGCATTGGGTTCTTCTGAAAAAATCGTTCCGCCATAATAATTGAAAACCTCATCATAATCTGTAATATTTCCAGTAATACTCAGATGAGGATAATAATTTGTCTCTTTACGATTTCCCCATTGCTAGCCTTAGCACCTACAGCACCAGCAAATTCTGGAAGTGCAACAGCTGCTGCACCATTGTCACCAAAACCAGCTGCTGCAGATACACCAAGTACATTTCCTTCAGCATCTGTATTAAGTAATATAGCTGCTGCCGCATTTCCAGACTCAGTTGAAAGACCAGAATCTTCTAATACATCTATAGTATTTTGAGCCAAAGCACTTGAAGCTAGGCTCAAAACGCTAGCGGTAGCTACTGTCAAAGCGATAGCAAGCTTACTTATAATAGCCATTTTTTCTCCTTTATTGGGTTATTAACCAACAAAATCTCAACCTAAACCAGAATTCAAATTGAGGCTTTGGTTGAATCAAATTTCGTCCCTTAGAGGTGTCTGTTGCTCTTGTGAAGCATAGATACATCATGCCAGAAAAAGCTGATTTTTTTAAGTATTTCTTAATTACAATTGTATTAAAATATATCTTTATGCGTACATTTTTATACTTAGCTAAAACCTAGCTTAAAGTTAATAGTACTGATGTTATGTTTAATTACTCACGATCGATTTTGAGTAACTTTTAATAAGTGCTAAAGCTATTACTACGAACCTTTATTAACTGTCATAAAAGACTACAGTTGCCTCAAAGTAGGTATTTTTTCTCTTCTAAAAATATTTCAGATACCATCCGGAATACTCAAACTCGCTTTTGTAGTTTTCCCTATCTTTTTAAATAATCAACATTTTATATCTTTTCAATTAGGGCTACCAGCATAAATCCTAGTCAAGGGCAGCCAATATAATTTTCTTCTCCTAAAAAAAATTGGGTACCCGTCATTTAGATCTCAAATCATTAACCACTACCTATAACTATCATGACTTCTGCTTCTAATTTTCGGAATACTCTAATTAAACTCAATAAACCTGTTTTGACGCAAGGCTCTACAGGTGAAGCAGTAAAGGAATTACAAGAATTGTTACAGCATTGGCAATGCTACTTTGGTCAAATAGATGGTATCTTTGGTCCCCAAACCACAGCCGCTGTCAATTGCTTTGAGTACTGGATGTTTTTAGCTGAAGACGGCATCATAGATGAAAATACTTGGTTCTGCTTGTATAAAGGTGCGCCTGTAGAGATGCCCGTGCTTCAAAAAAATAGTAGAGGAGAACTAGTAGAAAAAATTCAGGAAAGACTTTTGTGGTCAGGGTTTTTTCAATCTGCAATTACCGGTTACTTTGATATCGAAACTGAAAATGCCATCAAACATTTGCAACAATGTAGGGGATTAGTTGTTGATGGAATAGTGGGCGATCGCACTTGGTTCGAGTTAAGTAAAATTCGCGAGTATGGTTGTTAAATATAGTTATACAACAATTTTCTGGTACAGTCGTAGCCTTTTATTTTCATCTGAATATTTTTAATCAATTTTAATGGAATTATCAGATAAAATTGGGATTTAAACCAGATGGATGAGAAGGATTTTCACAAGTAAATTAATTACAAATCATCGGATTTTTTACTTGTTGCTGGGAATAAGCTAATGGTTCAATCACGATTTCTCTACCTCGAATCACAACCAGATGTTTTTTACAAGAAAAGAACCATCCGTCGTCATTTTTCTCATAATTAACAATACCGCGTCTCAGTTGCCATTCTCGGACAGCTTTACCTCCAGAATATAGAGTAATTCTATAATCATCACCGAGAAGGTTAGAAATTCTTTGTGTCCAACTATTTCCTTTACTAGGGTTGCAACCACTTAGTAAAATCAGAATTAAGAAACTAATTATTAGAAGCACAACTTTCAGTTTAGGCATGAAGATAATTTTTAATCCAATGCATTAAATGTATTCAAAGCTATTCAATTTAATGAAGTGTATTGTATTAATCTATATCTTTAACAATTAACTTGCATATTACATTTTGTAAGATTTACATCATTACTTGTTTAATACTCTTCAAAATAACAAACAATAATTCAGAATAATTTGTATATAGAAAATAAATAGATTACAAATCAAAGCGATAATAAGATTAATCGCATTAAGTAGGTCAGCAAGAAAAATTATAGTTGAGGGAAGGCAAAAGGCAAGCCGGCAAAAGGCAATAGGTATAAGGATTTGAGGTTAATTTACTTTTTTTTAACATAGTTATGTTTTTTGCGCCTACTTACTTACTGAATTAAACTATCAATTACATTGATTATTCATATTTTGATTCAGCAAGCCCTATATAAATGCGGTGTAATAGGCAGGAAAAATTCTCATGGCAACCCTTGACAAGGGAGTAGCTTGTTTGGAAAACTTTGTATACGCGCAAGGATCTAGTTATACCAGAAGTTTATTTACATTCTTGTACTTTTCATCCATTTTATTTATGCCTACTACAAAACGGCGTAAATAAGATACTGGTTTTAAAAGGTTAAGACCCTTATACTATAATACTTTTGACCTTTGACTACCTATTTATCAAGTCAGTAAACTATCTGCTGTAATTCTTACAAAGACGATTTATATAATTCCCGGTTTTTATCAGTAAAAATACTATTTTACCCTGCATTAAATAATAATAAACACTTTGGATGTAGATGATAAATCAAATGCAGTGTATCTAACTATATTATTCTCCAGCGTTTTGTATTAAAAAAAACAACAATTATTAGATTAAGAATTGTGTTGTTTGTAGTGCGAATATTTTCATTTCAATCATGAAATTAATTTTTTGGACATGATATAGATAACTTTTGATGTAATATAATAAAAATTGATAAAATCTGTTTGGACCTTTTTATATTTTTGACATTAAGATTTTTCTGAAACGATTAATTAAAATCAAAACTTAAAATCAAATTATATAAACGATCTCAAAGGGGGCAAAAAATATATGAGAGTTGATATGACTTTTAGATTATTGAGTACATAGTATTAGGAACGGTCGTAATTGACACATTTTTCTTTTAGGGTGCTTGTAGCATTCCCTTTTTTATTATTTTTCTAGCATACTAAGTACGGACAATCTGACCGGAAAATAACGGATTTATCCGCGGAGAAAAAACAGTTCTTTCATTGTTCCAAGCCCCTCGATTCATCGATGGGGTAATAATTCTAAATTCTTCATTCCGCCATTCTAAATTCATTTTGACTTTTATCCCTTCAACTTTGCCTTTGCTTGCTGCCAAAGCGCTTCCAACTCTAACAAACTATATTCCTCAAGGGGACGCTCGGCGAAGGTTTCCATATGAAGTAATCGCTGAATAAATCGTTTATTTGTCCCTTGCAAAGCTTCAGTGGGGTCTAAATTATTCCATCGCGCTAACTGAAGAATGGTAAATAGTAAATCGCCTAATTCCTCCTCCTGTCTTTGGGTTGTTTCTTCTCTTAAAGCTTGTTTAAATTCTCCTAATTCTTCCTCAAATTTTTCCCAGACACCATCGATATTTTCCCATTCAAAGCCAGCAGCAGCAGCCTTTTGAGAAATTTTCATCGTCGCCATTAACGGCGGCAGTTTACGAGTATAACTACTAAGCTTAGTGCTAAGTTTTTGACTATCTGCTCTCTGTTCACCCTTTTCCGCAGCCTTGATTTGTTCCCAATTTTGTTTCACCTCATCCACACTTTGTACCGACACATCACCAAAAACATGAGGATGACGGCGAATCAATTTTTGAGAAATACCGCTCGCGACTTCTTTGAGCGTAAAATCTCCATATTCGCTAAAAATTTGTGCTTGTAAAACAACCTGTAAAAGTAAATCCCCTAACTCCTCAGCAATATGATTTTTATCCCCACTTTTAATGGCATCAACCACCTCATAAGCCTCCTCAATCGTATAAGGAGTTAGACTTTCCGGAGTTTGCGCCAAATCCCAAGGGCAGCCCCCATCCGGCGATCGCAATTTTGCCACCACATCAATTAACTCTTGTAAAGCTGCTAAAGTATCCATACATTTATGATTAAATTTATAATTTTTAACTCCTAAATCCTAACTCCTATCTGCCCCATATCTTTCCTACTTTTTCCTCCTCATCTTAGATTTAGGACGATTAGTGCGAGATTTACGTTTTTTAGTTTTCTTTTGGGGTAGTAAACTGATAATACCTTTTCTTTTAAAACGCTTGTAAGCAGAATTTGACCAGTCACTTATGGAATGGCTCATTGCACCTAGTTCCAATCCCACAAACAACGCTAAGAATTCCGTTGAGTTAGAGTTGATTATTTCTAATAAACTTTTAGCTACTTCCTGCCAACTCCAAGTCATGAATAACTTTTCGGCAATGAGTAAAATTAAGATTCCCGTCACTGTGACGATGCCGCATAAATAAATAACCCGTAGGGTTGTACCAATTAACGGACCGTGAGATAAAAAAGAACGATGGCGGAGGCTTTTTTGATAGGGAAGCCAGATAAAGCGCAAATAACCCCAGCGTTGATACTGAATTGAATAAATATCCAAATCGGGACCAAACATCAATCCCCCAAACATAAATCCACCAGAAATTAACAAGGTAATACCACTGCTGCGAGTCTGCCAAAAAGCGACACCAGCAATAAACGGTAAAGCCCAAATTGTAATGCGATCGTGGGTTTGACCGGAAGGCATAATTAAATATTGGGGAATAGGGCATTGGGGATGGGGCATTGGGCATTGCCAATTACCAAATACTCAAACCTCTTCAACGACCGAATCATAACTAATTAACTGACATGATACAAGGTAGCTGATGTCTATCCCCTAACAAGCGATAAGTCGCTCATCCATGGGAAGAATATTCGGACAGTGCGGCAGCGAGCACATACAAATCCAGTTTCGTGTTAAAGCGCTTGCTGTAAGCTAATCCGAATCAAAATATATGAAAAGCAAAATTTTTTTTGCAAAACACTTGCTTTCGATGGAAAATCTTGATATATTATTTTCTTGTGAGCCAAAGCGGACGATTAGCTCAGTTGGTAGAGCGCCTGCCTTACAAGCAGGATGTCACTGGTTCGAGTCCAGTATCGTCCATTTTAAAATGTGATTAATAACTTCCTAATGATTGTAAATTATTAGATTTTATTGGTGTTTATGATATAGTACATACATATTTGGAGGTTAGAGATCGGCTTAACCAGAAAATAGCCTTTGTGTTTGTTGCGAGGTAGGTTAAGATCGGAGATTGAGAAACAATGCATTTTTCTACATATACAAGTAAACTAAATTAATTAAGCGTTTTTGGGGAGAAAAATTAGTGGACGGAAGAAAATACGCCCCAGCAACCCAGCGCAACCGGGAACCCATTTTAAAGGTACTCTTAGAGATTTTACCACCCATGGGTACGATTTTAGAAATTGCCAGCGGAACTGGAGAACATGCCGCATACTTTGCCCCCAGCCTAAAACCTCGAAAATGGATTCCTTCTGATACTAGTATTTCGCTACGTGAAAGTATCGCCGCATGGGTAAAACACTCAAAAAGCGAAAATCTATACCAACCCCTCGATATTGATGCTTCTCAGCCGATTTGGAAGGTGGAAAAGGAAATATTAGCGGAAATATCTGATATTTCAGCTATTGTAAATATTAATATGATTCATATTTCTCCGTGGTCTGCTTGTTTGGGATTAATCGCGGCTGCCGGTCGTATACTTTCACAAGGAGGTATACTGTATTTATATGGTCCATATAAGCAGTGTGGAGAACACACAGCACCTTCCAATGTCGCTTTTAACGAGTATTTAAAACAACAAAACCCGGAATGGGGAATACGTAATTTAGAAGATGTAATAGAAGTAGCCAGCGGCCATAATCTCACTCTACAAAAAACCTACCCGATGCCAGCAAACAATCTTTCTGTAATTTTCAAGCATTCTTAGATTAAATTGAGTTAGATATTGGGCATTGGAAGTTTTAAATTTAAAGTTTTAAGGTTATAAATCTCAACTCTTACCCCTTGTTAACTCCCAACTCCCAATTAAGAATTACAAATTATGGCTGATGTAAATGGTACCTGGCTGGGAACTTATTGGCAAAATGGTAATCCAACTCGCTTTGAAGTTGTACTTGTACAAAGCGGTAATAGTTTGACTGGTAACGTTTTGGATGATAGTTATTTGGGAGAGGCTAAATTAAGCGGAGATGTGATAGGTAGTCGTATCAGCTTTATCAAGCGTTATTTTACAAGTTCCCCTGACGCGGTAGAATATCTCGGTACGATTTCAGAAGATGAAGATTATATTCAAGGGCAATGGAAAATCAGTAGTTGGGATTTTGGTCCTTGGGAAGCTAGACGTAGTGGTGAGTCTTTAAGTTTGGAAGTTAGAAACAAGGCTGCAAGAAAGGCACCCATGACCACTGAAAAGAGATAATTTACTCGAGAAAATATTCAGTAAAATGGAGATAAGGAGACTCGAACTCCTGACGTCCTGCTTGCAAAGCAGGCGCTCTACCAACTGAGCTATATCCCCTTTTTAAGCAACTAAATCAATATTAATTTAGCAACGGAAATTATTATAACTTATATATCTGATTTGCGAAAGCAGTTTTGACAAAAAAATTATTTAGGTACGTGCAGATGAAAGAATAAACCAGATTCTGGTTAACGATACCTCTACCGCTTGCGTTCGTCAAAAGTCAAAAAATAAAGATTCTTCATCAACTAGTATGGTAAATCCAAAATCTGAAACAAATGTATTCGTTGTTAAAATCTAAAATCCAAAATTGCTATGTCTGTAATAGTTGCTGCATTATATAAATTTGTCAAATTGCCAGATTACGCTGACAAACAACAACCTTTACTATCTCATTGCCAAGCACAAGAGATAAAGGGAACTATTTTACTTGCTCGAGAGGGTATTAACGGAACAATAGCAGGTTCTCGTCAAGGTATTGATTCTATTATCGATTATTTACATTCCGATTCCCGTTTTACAAATTTAGAATACAAGGAATCTATCGTCGAATCTCCCCCATTTAAACGGATGAAGGTACGGTTAAAAAACGAAATTGTAACTTTGGGTTTATCGGAAGTCAATCCCAACGAACAAGTGGGAACTTATGTTAACCCCAAAGACTGGAACGAAATAATTTCTAATCCAGAAGTAACGGTGATTGACACCCGCAACAATTATGAAGTAAATATTGGTACTTTTAAATTCGCTGCAAACCCGCAAACTGAATCATTTCGTGAATTCCCTGAATATATCACTAAAAACTTAAATCCCGATATAAACAAGAAGGTAGCAATGTTTTGTACTGGCGGTATTCGCTGTGAAAAAGCGACTTCCTACCTACTTTCTCAAGGATTTAAAGAAGTCTATCACCTCAAAGGTGGCATTCTCAAATATTTAGAAGAAGTACCAAAAGAAGAAAGTTTATGGGAAGGAGAATGTTTCGTTTTTGACGAGCGTATTGCCCTGCGTCACGGCTTAGAGCCTGGCTCCTACGATATGTGTGCGAGTTGCGGATATCCGATTTCCGACATTGACAAAGCTTCGCCAAAATACGAAGAAGGAATTTCCTGTCCCCATTGTTTTGATAATCTTACCGAAGAAAAAAGAGCTAAGATGCAGGAGAAGAAGCGGCAAGGGTTCCCATAGAAATTTTTTTCTTCTAAAAAAATTCCTATGGGTGCCCGGCAGCGGCTTGGGAGTTAAGAGTTAGGAGTTAGGAGTTAGGAGTTAGGAGTTAGTTGTTGGTTGTTGGTTGCTCGCGCTGTGAGGAGTTAGGAGTTAGGAGTTAGGAGTTAGGAGTTAGTTGTTGGTTGTTGGTTGCTCGCGCTGTGAGGAGTTAGGAATTAGGAGTGAATAGTCAATTGCGAGCAATTATTTATTTCTTCCCCCTCTCCCCCCTCTCCCTCACGCCACTTGCTACAACCGAGGGCACCTCGACAACGCAGTGGCTCCTCTTCCCTCTCCAATTATTCCCAATTCCCTAATTTATTTTTCTTGCTAATGTCAAACCATCTCCAATAGGTACTAAGCTGATAGTAACTCGTTCGTCTTGATGAATTTTTTCGTTTAAGACACGGATTTTTTTGGTTCTATTATCTTCTACTTGTGAATCTGCTACTTTTCCAGACCACAATACGTTATCAATGGCAATTAATCCACCAGGACGTACTAATTTTAATGCTCCTTCGTAATAATTATCGTAATTGCTTTTGTCTGCATCAATGAAGGCAAAATCAAAGGTATCTGCTTCACCTTCTGCTAATAATCGATCGAGAGTCTCCACCGCTGGAGCTATACGCAAGTCGATTTTATCTGCTACTCCTGCTTCTTCCCAGTAACGACTGGCAATAGATGTATATTCTTCACTAATATCGCAAGCAATCATCTTACCTTCTGGTGGTAATGCTAAAGCTACGACTAAAGCACTATATCCCGTATATACACCAATTTCTAAAGTTTTCTTTGCTCCCATTAGTTGCACCAGTAAAGCCATAAATTGCCCTTGCTCTGGTGAAATTTGCATGATGCTTCTGGGATGTTGTGCGGTTTCTTCACGTAATTTTTTTAAAACCTCTGACTCTCGTATAGATACTGAGAGTAAATATTGATAAATGTTATTTTCTAATCCCAGTGTTTGCTTGGACATATTTCGCTTTGTGGTAATTTATTCTAACTCAATTAATTTTATTCCCAAGAGCAGCAAATACATCTGTCGATTACTTTTATATTTAGCTAAAAGCCCAATGTAGAGACGTTGCATTGCAACGTCTCCTTATATTGATAATCAACCTCAAATAGAGAGCGTTAAAACGCAACTACAAACCTAATATCGTTTGTGATGATTTCTCATCGATTTAGTAATTTTTTTCCATCGCTTTTTGGTGTCTATGTAAACTTTTTGGTCTTGTTTTTGACTGAGATAATCAAGTTCTTTCTGTAATTTTTGGTAACTAAGAAATCTGGAATAATCAAGTTTTCCCGATTGTAATGCTTGCTGTATTGCACAACCTGGTTCTTCGGCGTGCTGACAGTTACGAAAACGACATTCTTGGGCTAAGGTTTCGATGTCTTCAAAAGTTGATTGTAAACTATTTTCGCTTGCCCAAATTTGAATTTCTCGCATTCCTGGGGTATCGATAATTAAGCTACCATTTGGTAGTAAAATTAATTCACGATGGGTTGTGGTATGTCTCCCTCGATCGTCCCCTTGACGTACAGCTTTCACTGCTTGCACCATTTCGCCTTTAAGTCGATTGGTAATTGTTGATTTTCCCACACCCGATGAACCCAGCAAAGCTAGGGTTTTTCCCGGTTGTAAATAGGGTTGGAGCGCATCTAATCCTTGAGAATTGGCCGCACTTAAAGTAATTATGGGTACACCCAAAGCAATATTTTCTACTTGATTCAAGCAGTCTTCTATGTTTTTACATAAGTCTGCTTTGTTCAATAAAATAACTGGATTTGCACCACTTTCCCAAGCCAAAATTAAATATCGTTCGATTCTTCTCGGGTTGAAGTCACCATCTAACCCCGAAACTAAAAACACTGTATCAACGTTGGCAGCAACTATTTGTTCTTCCGTAACTGCGCCTATACTTTGACGAGAAAATTTACTTCTTCTGGGTAAAATACTGTGAATTGTGGCACTTTTTTCTGACTCTCTAAGGCGAATTACAACCCAATCTCCCACCGCTGGAAAGTCTTCTGCTTGGGTTGTATGATGGCGAAATTTACCCGTAATACAAGCTGAAAGTTCGCCAAATTCACTGTAGAGAATGTAACTATTTCGATGTTCGATCGCAACTCTAGCTACTGTCAAGGGTTCCCTGTCAAATTTTTTTCTCCTCAAAAAATTCTCATCGGTACCTGTCAATCCTTTTTGACGGGCACCCTTCAAAGTTTTTTCCTGCTGAAAAAACTTTGAAGGGAACCCTTGACACAGCAATTCAAAGTTGTCAGCAAAATAATCGTTCCAACCTAAATATTCTAATTTCATTGTTTTCCTCAATTGGTGCTACTTGTTTTCCACAAAGCGCAGCACGGAGGAATTCGGTTTAATTGGGTACGATTTAGTTTTTCGACTTTTAATATTCTTTTATAAAAGAGAAATCCTAGGAAAACCGAATACGAGTTTCTTTGCGCCTTGTGTCGGATTTGTGGCAATTGTGACAATCTCTCGGGTTGCAATTAATTCACTCATATCTAATCCTCCTTTGGATTTTTCAATTCAATACTACAATTGTAGTCTATAAATTTCAAAAAACATCGTATTTAGTAGAAACAACATATCTGAAGTATTAAAACAAGTAAGTAGTAATGGGAGATTTCGACTGCATTTAGATCCACTGGGGTTCCGGTTTTATTCCAGGTGCGGGATTTGGATTCCCAGAATTTGTAAGTGTTTGACTGTGTAGATATTACTTCTGCTCTGTCACCATTAATATATATAGACAAATGGAAGAGAGGTATGTTAAAAAAGAAACACTTAATCGAACACTTAAGATTAAATAGGTGTTAAAAGCTATTTGATGGATGTTATCTATGCAAATGGTAATTTAATAGCGATTTAAATTAGTAAATGAATGAATTAATTAACCAATTTTACCAACAAGGTTTTGTTGTAAAAAGCAATCCTAATAAAGATTTTTTAGAAAAAGTATTTCAAGGATTATCAGCTTCAGAAATAATTTATTCTGACTCTAGAATTGATAAAAAATGGGTTTCTGCAACAAGTGGTAGCCCTAAACACTTAGTTGCTCCTCATTTAGTTTATCAAGAATTTAAACAATTAATTTTATCATCAGAAGTTAAATCATTTATTTCTACACTTTGGGGAGAAACAAGAGTATATCTTTATAACAGTAAAATTAGTATTAAAAAGAGTTTTGAGAAACATTTATGGGTTCCTCACCAAGATTCAGCTTATAAACCTAGAGAAGTCCAAGGAATTACAATTTGTATTTTTTTAGAAGATGCAGATGAAAGCAACGGCACAATTCAAGTATTCCCCGAAAGTCATAAATTAGGAAAATTGGAACATCATCTGATTCATTCAGGTAATTGTGCATATCAGTTAGTTATCAAAAATCTCCCGAAAATTGAACCAATACCAGTTAAGGCAAAAGCTGGCGATATTTTATTTATGTCCAGTAATACCATCCATCAATCTCAAGAAAATAAAAGTTCTGGTGTTCGTCCGATTTTTATTTTTGAAATCGAAACACTCCAGAAATTTGCTGTAGATGAATATGGCAAAATTCCCCTAATGATTCAAGGGCAGATGAATAAATTTGAACAACTGATATCTATGCTGAATTATCAACTAAATCCCGACACATTAATGAAAAATAGCAAAAGTTTAGGTAGAAAAATTTTGAATAAAATCAATAATTAATATTATGGAGTTTACAGTTGCTATCTGCACGTACAACGGAGAGAAACGTATTCCAGAAGTTCTTGAATACTTACAAAAACAAAATCATCAACAAGATATCAAATGGGAGGTAATAATAGTAGATAATAATAGTAGCGATCGCACAGCAGAAGTTGTTTCTCAATATTCACAAATATGGCGTTCAGATTGCCAATTGCGGTATGTATTTGAACCAGTTCAAGGACTAGCTGCAGCACGTCAACGAGCGATTGAAAGTGCCCAAAGCGATTTAATTGGTTTTATTGATGATGATAATTTACCTCTAGAAAATTGGTTAGTAGAGGCTTATAATTTTGGAGTTAAAAACCCTAATATTGGTGCTTATGGTGGTATTATCTACCCCATGTTAGATGCGCCAAAGCCCCCCTATTTTGAACAAATTAGTAGTATTTTAGCAGTTAATAATCCTGGTGAAGTTGCTTTTTGTTATGCCAGAGAAGCTAAACCTCGAAAAGTACCAGCAGGTGCAGGATGTGTATTTAGAAAACAAGCTTGGCTAGACTGTGTTCCTAATCAATTGTCGCGGCAAGGTAGAGATGAAAATAAAGGTCAAATGTCAGGATGTGGAGAAGATACTGAAGTACTCTACCATATTCAAAATAGTCACTGGGAAATTTGGCATAATCCCCAGATGGCAATTTATCACCATATTGAACCGAGACGTTTAGAAAAAGATTATCTGTTGAAACTGGCTCGCGGTTTTGGACTGGCTAATTATACGTTTCGATTGACTAGGCTATATCCTTGGCAACGTATTTTTATGCCCCCTTTAGTACTTATTTATCTAATATCAGATACTTACAAAGTCATTGTTTATTATTTCAGATATCGGGATAATTTTTCTGATGATATTGCCAAAGCCTGCGAATTTCAAGGTAGGTTAGGACGTTGGATCAGTTCAACTTACTTTTTTAAATTCAATAATTAACTTTAATCAAATTAAGTAAATATAATTACCTACAATGATTACATCGGTCAAAAAAATTATTAAGTCTATTATTCCTTATCAATTTCACTTTTATTTTCAAGGTAAGAGTCGGAATTACGTTAATAAAGATATTAGAAAAGATAGCATTAAATTTAATATAGACGATCATGTTTATTTAGAAGTTTACTGGAAAATATATGGTATTGGCAAAGGACCAGCTTTAATTGTTAATGCTTTGGGAGAAGAAGTTTTAAAGTTTGATTGTTATGGACCTGGGAAAGGACACTATCATGTCATAGTTACAGAATTACAACCAAACTGTCGCAGCATTTTACATTTACCCGAGCAAACAGTAGAGTTACAAATTGAAAGAGCCATTTTTGAAATCAAAAATAACTTAAATTGGTATCTAGAAAGGCATCCTTTAGCTAAAATTAGAAAACTCAAAATTCAAAAGTCTCAATTACAAGCAGTAACAGAAGAATTACATAATCAGATGATCGAGTACCATGAAAAAGTTTCTCAGATACAGACTGTAAACTAGAGGATAAATAGATGCTAGCAAATTATTGGAATAGTTTAGTTAAAACCCTCAAAATAACATCCCAAAGACAAAATATTCCCTCAAGTGAAGTATTAAATCAAATGCAATACACAACTTTGGGGCGTACAGGGCTCAAAGTCAGTGTGATGGGTTTGGGAGGTGGTGGTTACAGTCGTTTAGGGCAAGGAACTGGTAAAAGTAAAGCTGAATCTATTGCATTGGTACGTCAGGCTTTAGAATTAGGAATTAACATAATTGATACTGCTGAAGCTTACCGTACTGAAAAGATTATTGGCAAAGCAATCAAATCAGTGAAACGGGAAGATGTGGTTATATCTACGAAAAAAACTATTTCCTATAAAGGTGAATTAATTAAGCCACGACAATTAGTTTGGGGATTAGAAAAAAGTCTTTGGCGTTTGGGTACTAGTTATGTAGATATTTATCATCTTCATGGTGTGAAAATGAATGAATATGATTATGTACTCCAAGAGTTAGTTCCGGTACTATTGAAACTCCGAAATGCAGGGAAAATTCGTTTTATTGGAATTACAGAACCATTTTCTAAAGATACTAGCCATCAAATGTTACAAAGAGCCGTGCAAGATGATTGTTGGGATGTAATAATGGCTGGGTTTAATTTTCTCAACCAGTCTGCAAGAGAAAGGGTATTTGCACAGACAAGTTCCAAAAATATTGGTGTTTTGGGGATGTTTGCTGTCAGAAAAGCTTTAAGTAATCCCCAAAATTTACAGCAAGTAATTCAAGATTTACGTGCCCATTCTTTAATTGATGTAAATTTGTTAGAGAATGAAGAAACCTTAGATTTTCTATTAAGAGAAGGTAGTGCAGAAACTTTAACTGATGCAGCTTATCGCTACTGTCGTCATGAGCCTGGTGTAAATGTTGTTTTGTTTGGCACCGGAAACCCAGAACATTTAAAGGCAAATGTAGCTTCTTTGTTACGCCCATCTCTACCAGAAGCTGATTTGTTAAAACTCAAACAGTTGTTTGGGAATATTGATGGGATTTCGGGCGCTTAACTGCATCTAAAAGAGTTTGATTCAACAGAGTGCGACACTGAGGATTAGTCACCCAATTTTTTCCGCCACCAGTAACAATTAGTTGGTTTTTAATGGCATTAGCAACTGGTGCTAGTAGATGGGCTGGTAAAGTAGATAACTCAGTCCACGTATCATTAAGTGGATCGTACACTGCGATCGCACATGAAATATAGTCATAATTCCAATGGTGATTTACTTTGCGCCAGACTCGATGGGGTAAATCATCAATATATCTATCTTCTTTATGATTCCAAAAGTTGGGGTTATTTTCCCGCTTTTTACGATTATTGCGTCCACCAATAATGATGATTTGATCGTTGAAAACAAAAGTTCCAGGCTCAAAATGCGATCGCGGCTCTGGTAAACTAGCTAACTCACTCCACCTATCCTGAGTTGGATCGTAAACATGAACTGAAGCCACATCTTTTGGTTTAGTATCATGACGATACTGACCGCCAATAGCGTAAATTTTGTCACCTAGCAAAATACTAGCAAGATGACCTTTAGCATCTGGTAGAGGTGCCCGTGGTATCCATTCAGTACCACCATCAAGGGATAATACCCAATGATCGCCACAAGTTGTATCGCGATCGCTAGCAAATCCACCAAAATAATGCAGCGATCGCCCAACAAGTTGCATTGCACCACCACCTCTTTCTAAAGGTAAAGGAATTCCCCCACTCCAACTATCTGCAACAGTGTCGTATTTCCATACCTGACGGGTAACAGGGGCAGGATGATCCCCGACAAATCCCCCAGCAAACCAAATATTTTTGCCTTCTACAACAGCATTCACATGGGTTACAGGCTCCGGCATATCAGCAAGCTGTCGCCAGCTATCTGACTGGGGATCGTAAACATCTACTCTACTCGTTGCCAGCAGCCCTACAACAAAACCACCAAAGACATAAAGCTTGCCATTGGCAACAGTGCCGGAACTTTCTAAACGTGCTAATGGTAATTTAGCTCCAGTTTTCCAGCCATCAGGAAGTGACATATCGGTGAATAATTTAGCAACACTTGTCATCAGTAATTTTAATTAAGTAGAAATTGGTTAGAAAAATTTTTTTATCAAATAATTTAATTAAAATTTTAACTCATGTAATATCTCGTACCTATCCGTATAAATAATGAAAAGTTTATAAATGGGGGAATAAAGTTAGATGATTTTACAGTGCTTTTATTATCAATATTGAATGATGAAAATACATAAATTATTATTTGTGCAAAATGAGTGTTGAGTAAGTTAAAAAGATAACGTGTATTCATAATTTTTCATTGCTTATGACAGCTTCTCAACCTCAAATTGCCGTTTTTCTTCGCAGTCTAGCCAATGGTGGTGCAGAAAGATTAATGGTAAGTTTAGTCAACTATTTTGTGGAAAAGAAATACAAAGTTGATTTAGTTTTAACCAAAACAGATGGTGTTTACACTAATTTGGTATCACCTGATGTGAGAATTATTGATTTAAATGCACCAAAATTACCAATGAGTTTGCCTAAGTTGGTGCGTTATTTACAACAAGAGCAACCTTTAACTCTTTTAACTGCCTTACATTATCCCTGTGAAATCGCATTGTGGGCTAAGCAAATGGCTAGAGTCAAAACACGAATTGTGGTATCCGAACACAATACACTATCAGTAGAAGCGAAACATTTAAGCCAATTAACAGCACGGTTAAGCCCCATTGCGGCCAGATTATTTTACCGAAAGGCAGATGCGATCGTTGCTGTTTCTCAAGGGGTAGCTGAAGATTTGGCAAATGTTACCCATCTCTCTAGAGAAAAGATCGACACCATCTATAATCCCGTGATTACTCCCGATTTATTAGAAAAGGCTGAAGAATCTGTCGATCATCCTTGGTTTGCACCGGGAGAATTGCCAGTAGTGCTTGGTGTGGGTAGATTCATGAAGCAAAAAGATTTTCCCACTTTAATTAAGGCATTTGCTGATGTGCAACAACAAAAACCCTGTCGGTTAATGATTTTGGGAGAAGGGCAAGAACAAGAAAATTTGTGGTGTTTAGTCAAAGATTTAGGGCTAGAGGATAAAGTTGCTTTACCAGGATTTGTTAATAATCCCTACGCTTACATGGCAGCATCATCTGTATTTGTTTTGTCATCAGCTTGGGAAGGTTTTGGTAATGTTTTAGTCGAAGCTATGGCAACCCGAACCCCTGTAGTGTCTACAAATTGTCCAAATGGCCCCGCTGAAATCTTGGCTGATGGCAAGTACGGTGATTTGGTTCCTGTAGGTGATAGTAAGACGATGGCGCAAGCTATTTTGAACGTGCTTTTAGGCAAAGTTAAGTTTATCGATCCGGCTTGGTTACAACAATTTACCTTAGAGCCAATAGCACAAAAATATCTCAAGATTTTAGAAGTTTAGTTCCCCGATTAAAAAGTTTAAAACTTCAGATTTTTACAAATAGGAAGCTTGAATCCTTGCATTTTTTTGGTATAAAAAAACTTTGCTAATGTTTGCCAACTTTTGAACAATAAACAAGACGGATATAAAATTTTTATTCCGTCTACTTTTCTATTTCTAAGTTCAATTAATCCCCAATATAAGTTGAGGAAATTAGAAATTTCGGAAATATGCGGTATAGAATTAGTATATTTTTTATGCACAAACTGCAAAGTTTGTTGTTTTAGTAAAATATGATTTTCTAGCCTTTTCTTAATAGAAAAATTTCCAGAATAGCCACCAGCCCATATAGTCCGGTATGCTAAACATTGATTCACAAAAATAGCATCACCGTATTGAGCAATTCTAATCCAAGACTCAATATCATTACCGTAGCCATTAAAAAGTGAATGCCAACCACCTGTTTTCAGAAATGATTCTTTTTGAAACGCAACTTGTACGGGAGTTCCAAATGGTAATCTATCGATTAACATTCCATAATGAATGTCTTCTTGTTGAACATAAGTTGCTGTACCAGAACCAATAGTCGATGTTTTACTTAATATTTCGCCATTTGATGTCACATTTTTAGCTTGACAGGAGCAAATTACTGCTTGGGGATGTGCATTTATGGCATTAGTAAATATTTCAATACAATTTGGGGCTAAATAATCATCATCATCTAATAACTTAATCCACTTCCCACTAGCTATTTTGACTCCAGTATTTACTGTCTTTGATTGCCCCATTTTGGTAGAGTTACGATGATAGACTACGCTCGAGCCTAAACTTCTCACATATTCTTCTGTATCATCGCTAGAATAATCGTCAACAATTACCACTTCACAAGCTACAGTCTGATTTAACGCTGATTCAATAGATCGTTTTAAAAGTGGCAAGCGATTTTGAGTAGTAATAACAATACTAAACATTTAAGAGTGTTTATTTAATAACTAAATCTTTTCAATTTACATTTAATGTGAGTTGAGTATTCAAATCATTGTAATTACCTTGGCGATCGCTAAATTACAATTTAAGCCTTAGCCGGATAAGAATGTACTTTTTATTTTATTATTAAACTAATATTCTAAGTATATATTACAGTTGAGTAATTTAATACACAAGGTTATTACTACTTAAATATTCGAGAGAATATTTACCTTGCCTTTAAGTGAAATTTGTAAAAATCATTGATATGTTAGCAATCATTTATAAGACTTACGAGAATGTATCAGGTTAAAAGAACCACAAAATTGACTATGACGGGTACCCATGAACCTGATATTTTCGTTTATCAGATGGAGTCATTGTCATTGTTTAGATTGATAGAAATTGTAGATTTGAGATTTTGAATGAATTAGTTGATAACTTAAAGCCTTCGATCGCGGATAATCATTTTGAAGTTTGGTATTATCTAATATAATTTAGAGAAAAAATTGCATCTTTGTGTGGGTACTATAACTCAAATCAATCTCGGTTTAATCTAAATTAATTCTTACATCATTTAATAATTGAGTATAGGTTTACCCTCAGTCTCCTAGATTAAAACAAGATGAAAAGTATAATCAGAATTTGTGTCTAATTTTCAACAACTTCTCAGCTTCTACTAATTTATCTACTAGAACAAAGTCTTAAAGTGTACTCATAGATGAATGTGAGGACATGACAATGAAGTTTAAGTATGTAGCAGTTTTAAGTATCGTTACTTTATTAAGCGTAGGTTGTGCAGCAAATGTAGAATCGCAACAGTCAGAAACTCAACAGATCGCACAAACCCCAGATAATTCTTTGGTAAAGGCTTCAGGAACTTTTGTAGATGCAGAACACCCAACCAAAGGAACAGCTAGTATTATTGCAGAAAACGGTAAAAAATACATTCAATTTGATAACCAGTTTAAATCCGATAGCGGCCCAGATTTATTCGTTATTCTCCACAAAGACGATAAATTACCAATTACTGGGATTAAAGAAGCAGATTACGTAAGTATCGCTCCTCTGAAAAAGACAAGTGGTACTCAAAAGTATGAAATTCCGGAAAATGTAGATTTAGCAAACTTCAAATCTGTAGCTATTTGGTGTCGTAAATTTAACGCTACTTTTGGTTATGCAGTTTTAAAGGCTTAGATTATATTACAGTCGCTTATCTCCCTCGAATTAATCATACAAGGCTTGGACAATAAAGATGGAACTAGCAGATTTTTTCACCCTCATACATCCGGCGATCGCAGTTGTTTTTGTGTTTCCTCTCATCGGTAATGTAGTCAATTTTGCTTGGGCTGCACGTCAGCGTCGTTTGCAAACCAAAGATAAAGGTAAAAGCAAAATTCCCCCAGTTTCTGGTGCGGAACACAAACGGTTGGGAGATTGGTTAACAGGATCGGTTGTAGGATTAACTTTAGTAGGGTTAGCTCATCCAATTATTGGAAAAAATATTATCAAAAAACAATTGTGGAGCGAAGCACCTTTTCAATTTGTTTTCATCATTTTGATGTTCGCTGCGACTATTACCTCTTTAGTATTTCTCTACAAAGCCAAGAGTAAGCAATGGAGAGGAGTTTTTGCAACTTTAACAGGTGCGGGATTAGTCATATTAGGTTGCCAAGATGAAGTTTTTCGACGTACAAATGAGTGGTATTGGTCCCACTACTATTATGGAATTACTGCATCTTTACTGATGATTTTTTCCTTAGCAATTGTACCAGAAATTTACCGAGATAAATCCAACCGTTGGCGTAATATCCACACAGTTTTAAATACCGTTGCTTTGTTACTATTTATCGGTCAAGGTTTGACAGGAGTTAGAGATTTATTAGAAATTCCTTTGGCTTGGCAGGAACAATTTGTTTATAGCTGTGACTATGTAAATAAAACTTGTTCTAAATAATTATCATTTTTTACCCATTGGTTATAGTTAATCAGTTATCATTTACCAGTTATAGCTGGGAATTGATAACTGATATATAAGTATTATTTTTCCGGTTAAATTATAAATCTTATGGAGTACCAGTTCTAGATAAATCAATATACAATTTAATTCTTATTAAATTACTATAAATACTAACTAGTAAAGACTACCAACTTACCAGCAACATAAAATGAAAAAAATAAATCAAATCTTCCAAAAATGTGACCCTAATTCCTTAAGATTACGTTTAACAGCAGGTTTTGCTGTATTTTCAATTCTGGGTTTAGGTAGTCTTGCTTCTTGGACTGGTTGGAGAATGCAGCAAATATTAATTGAAGGCCATAAAAAAAATCTGGAAAAAATAGCTACGCGGGTACCGAATAATATAGAGATGTTAAATAAAATGACTCCAAAACAAGAGGTGCTTTCCCAAGTAGTTGATAATTTAGATACTAGTAATACATTATTATGGATAGAAAATTTAGATAATCAGATATTAGCTAAATCTAATACTTTAATTAAATCATCTGACTCTCAAGAAAAGAAATTAATTTCTTTGGAAGATATACCGATAAAACCTAAAGTTGTTCAAGTCGGTAATCGCTATTTTATTTTGTGCAGCGATTATTTAAGTGTAAAAGGAAAGGTAATAGGAAAGATTTCCATAGCCCAGGATATCACCCGCGATCAAGCTATGTTTGTAGAAATGTTGCAAGGTGTGGGTATTACCAGCATTTTTGTAATAGTGATTATGACTGGTGCAATTGCAGTTTATATTAAACGTTCTCTGCAACCTTTACGTCAACTAAGTCAAATGACAGAAGTTATTTCTGCTGATGATTTAGGAAAGGCACAACTATATTTAGATAAAGCACCCAGCGAAGTCAAGCAGTTAGCTGAAACTTGTAATCTGATGCTTTCTCGGCTTTCTGAATCTTGGGAAAAAGAGCGACAATTTGTTAGTAATGTATCTCATGAATTACGTACGCCACTAACAATTGTACATGGTTATTTACAAAGTGTCTTGCGACGGCAGCAGAACTTAACGGAAATTCAGAAAGAAGCTTTGCTAACTGCAGCATCGGAAGCGGAAAGTACCATTAGTTTATTACAAGATTTATTAGAGTTAGCAAGAGCAGACCACGGTAATTTGCATCTTAATATAGAAAACTGCATCTTAAATGATGTTGTTAAAGAAGTGATGGAAATGGCAGATAGATATAGCGATAGAAATATCAAAATTGATGCTCCAACCTATTTAATTGAAGTCAAAGCAGACTATAATCGCCTCAAACAAGTATTGCTTAATTTGATTGACAATGCTGTTAAATATTCAGAACCGGATACACCGATCACTTTAAAAATATCGAACCATTCAGATGAAGCATGCGTTCAAGTTTATGATATGGGTTATGGTATACCTTTACAACATCAATCGCGGATTTTTGAGCGTTTTTATCGTGTAGATGAAGCTCGTAATCGTGCTGGTGGAACAGGTTTGGGTTTGTCGATTGTCAAGACGTTGGTTGAAGGCATGGGTGGTAAGGTTTCTGTGCGTTCTAAGTTAAGTGAAGGGAGTGTTTTTACAGTTTGTTTGCCGGTTTAAAGGTCCAAAATAGAAGGTTTCATGTAATAAGTAAGCATCTGATTACTTCTTACGGCTAGTAAATAATTATATTAATCTATTAATACTACATGCTTATTGGAATATAAAACTTTAATTTTTCCTTTATTTTTATTTCAAAGCCTTCTCTTGAAGAAGTCAAATGAAAATCGCTATATATTAACAATTAGGATTTAATTACCCATCCCAAAATTGTCTATTTCTGGTAGTATCAATTGGAGCGATGGAGTTACGAGCAAACTACATTCTTCTGTAGTAGGGCTAGTGGCACATCTCTCAAATTCTAGTTAATCCAGAATCACAATCGGGGAAAAAATGAACTTTGGTAATCTTGCTAAAATTGCAGCTGGTGTAGCTGGTGTAGCTGCTACTGGCTATGGTGTAAAAAAAGCTGTAGATTATTTTAGGAACCGCGATCAAGAAGAGCCAGATAGGGAACCAAATCCAGAAACTGAAGAGGAAGAAGTTGATCTATCAGCAGACGAAGTTGCTTTTGTTACCGTAGAACCCGATTCAGTACAAGGTTTCCTTGATGCTAGTTTCGGTAGCCCTGGGCGTTATGTTCCCAATCGTGCACCCAAAATATTTGAATATCAAGACCAACAGTATATGGTAATTTGGGCTGACGATACCGAGAAAAACAAAAAACAATTGTTGGGTTTCCAATACACCGATCAAGGTCGTCAAATGGTAGCTAGTGTAGGATATACTCCTGATGCTACCGACTACAATATTAACTTGGACGGCACAAGTTTAGCTGTTGAAATTGAGGGTAGTGGAGAACAAATAACATCAGGGCAAGGTGAAACCGGTGGAACAGATGAAGTTGACTTAGTTCCTGTTGGTTAACTTAATTTAATAAATAAGCGGTAGTGGTGCATTATTGGGAATAATAATGATAAGAATTATTCAAGTAATGCACCACTATCTCTATTTCCCTCGTATTTTGATTGTAGGGTGCACTAACGGTTCCTCTATTTATCAAGTTTAATTAAATAATTTGAATTTACCGTCATGCACCATCTAAAATTTGCGATCGCAATTTAATCTGTTGCGATGAAAATTAAATATTGTGATTGTAGGGTGCACTGAGGCATTGATAATTTATCTTTGTGGTTATAAGATAGCTCACGTCATGCACCATCTGTAATTTGCGATCGTAATTTAAATAGATGGATAACCAATCCTGTCGTTAAAGATTCACCAAAGATTCTTCCCGCAGGATAACCTGCTTCCACATCTGCTTTGAGAGCGATTCCAATCTGACGAATAAATCGATCGCTCAAACCTATCTGAGGAATTAGTTCAATCTGGTTAACCCCAACTGATTCATTGATGATTTGATCAAAAAATGTTGCAGGGAAGCCAATCAAGGAAAATTCTCCTGCTTGTTGCCACTTAGATGAATACCTCATCTGAGCAGGCATAAAAAGCACTTCACCGGGCTGACAGTAATGGGTTTCTACACCACTATCAAATCGATGTTCGGAATACATGGGATGTCCACTTCCGGTAACTCCGATAATATGTTGCGTATATTGAAATTCCGGACTTTCATAAGCAGGGTGATCCTAGTGATTGAAAAATACTCCCCGCCATTCCGAGCCCTCGCTGGAAAGGATAGGATGCTCAGATAATGCAGCTAAGGGGTTTTTAGTTAAATCTGCCAGTGGTAGCTAGCTGATATTAGCAGTTTTTTGTCATATACCATTTTGCAAAACACAAATCAAAAAGTTGTTTTAATTTTCATTTTAGCGAAAAAATTTTTTCAAAATGGCGAAAATATGGGATGATTGAGAATAGAAAGATGGTTTTTAGATAATGGGAATATTAGCAAAATTTTTATGACAAGCAAGCCTTTCCATTATATAAATTCTTTATATCAAAAATAATATCACGAAACCGCCCCCAAGAAAAAAATTTCGCGGTTTTGATTAAATCGAAGGAAGAAGGAAGAGCCGAAGTTGGCTGGAATTGAGACGCGGATTTAAACCCATATTTAGTAATTAAAAATTAATCAAAACATTGTTTTAATTTTCATTTTAGCGAAAAAATTTTTTCAAAATGGCGAAAATATGGGATGATTGAGAATAGAAAGATGGTTTTTAGATAATGGGAATATTAGCAAAATTTTTATGACAAGCAAGCCTTCCCATTTTATAAATTCTTTATATCAAAAATAATATCACGAAACCGCCCCCAAGAAAAAAATTTCGCGGTATTTATATTTAAAAAAAATTTAAGCAATTAAATATACAAATTTAAGCAAAAAGTAAGTAATTATCTCATTATAATGGGGATTATATTAGATGTATTTGTAATAAATCCAACGTCTAAATTATTAAGTAAGACAAGGGATGGTTAAGAAGGTA